>DASQVN010000131.1:0-6883 GCA_035640755.1 Rhodopila sp. | reverse complement strand
ATTGTCGAGCACCAGCAGGAGCTGTTTCCCGCTCAACGGAGCGGCCACGCGCTCGGCTGAGGCCGCACCGCCAGGGAGCTTGAGCCCGACCGCCGCGGCAACCGCACTTGGAACCAGTTCCGCGTCGGCAAGCGGTGCCAGCTCGGCGAGCCAAACCCCATCGGCGAATTGCGGCAAAAGCCGGCGCGCCACCGCGAGAGCCAGGCGCGTCTTGCCGATCCCGCCGGCCCCGGTCAGGCTGACCAGCCGATGTGTCGCGGCGAGATCCACGATTTCGTGCAGCTCGTCATCCCGGCCGATCAGCTCCGACACCGACTCCGGCAGGTTCGTCGGCGGAAGGACCTCTCCGGGTCCCGTCGCGGTCATGCCAGCGTGCTCGTCCGGGTCTGCCACCAGGATGCGGACTTCGCCGGTGAACTGGTAGCCGCGTCCGGACACCGTGCGGATCAGTGCCCGGTCCGCGCCGAGGGCGGCACGCAACGCCGAAATCTGGGATTCCAGGCTGTTGTCGTCAACAGCCCGGCCGGGCCAGACGCGCGCCATCAGCGCATCCTTGCTGAGAACGGCCCCGCCGGCCTCGATCAGCGCCACCAGCAGGTCGAAGGCGCGCCCGCCGAGCTTGATCGGGTGGCCATCGGCCAACAGCTCACGGCGGTGCGGCAACACCCGGAAACGACCGAATGCGACGCCCACCGGCGGTTGAACGGCGGGATCCATCAGAGACTATTATACACGATCTCTCGCGGGATCTATCATCGGCGCGAATATCTGCATGCGCGTGACGGCGAGGCGGCCTGGAACGGCGGCCATGGGCGCGAAGCGGACCTTTGTACTGACCAGCCCTCTATGTCCGTTCTCCACCCCAAGCGGCTGCTCGGAGGAACCGTACCCTGCCTCCAAGGAGCCGCGGGACCGGAGAACCGCCCATGCAACCGGTCAAAACCTCTTTGCAGAGACCCTAGCCGGGCCCGAGGTCGAGGGCGTTGGAGAGGTCGCCCAGCGGCGGTTCGCCGTGGGCGCGTACGGCGTCGTCACGCGCAGTGATGCCATGCAGGGTCGGCAGCGCGAAGCGCCGGGTGATCAGGCGGAGGATGGATGTCGTGTCGTAGGGCGTGTGGTCGACGAAGCCGCGTCTCGCGAACGGGGAGATGATGATGGCGGGGATCCGTGAGCCCGGGCCCCAGCGGTCGGCCTTTGGCGGCGGCACGTGGTCCCAGATGCCGCCGTTCTCGTCGTAGGTCACCACGACGACCATGTGCGCCCATTGCGGGCTCTTCTCGAGGTGGCTGACCACATCGGCGATATGGCGGTCGCCGTCCCGAATGTCGGCATAGCCCGAATGTTCGTTGAGGTTGCCCTGCGGCTTGTAGAAGCTGACCTGCGGCAGTTGTCCCGCGTCGATCGCGGCGATGAAGCTGGCTCCGCCGACGCCGGCGTCGCGCAGGTGCTCACGCCGAGCGGCCGTGCCGGGGGCGAAGTTGGCGAAGTAGTTGAAGGCCTGGTGATGGTATTGGAAGAACGGGATGGGCGAGTGGTTGCCATGCTCCTGGACGTACTGCCAGGCGCCTGCGTACCAGGCCCAGCTGACGTGTTTCAGGCTCAGCAGGTCGCCGATCGTCGGGTCGGTCTGCGGCGGGAGGGTGGTGGGGTTGGAGGGGTCGGCGAACGCGGGGTCCTGGCCGGGTGCCGGGGCGTTGGCGCTTGGCTGGTAGGGCGGCTGCATCGTGTTGACGGCGTAGAAGTCCGGGGTGAGATTGCCGTCGGAGACGAACTTCGGAATCCCCTCCAGCGCCGATGTCGGCGAATTCTCGGCCAGCTTGAGGGTCACGCCGTCAGGCTCGACGGCGGAGATCGAGGGCTTCGCCGGGTTGTGGTCGGCGTTGGGGTAATAGGGCGCGCAGGCGCAGGCGAGCCAGATGTGATTGAAGAATGAGCCGCCGAAGCCGCCCATGAAGAAATTGTCGGCCAGGGTGTATTTGCTGGCGACGTCCCACATTGCCGTCCGGGAGCCGTCCCAGTTGCCCATGGGCATGGCGCCCGAGTCGCCCCAGGCGACAAACATGTCGTTCCGGCCGCCGTTGATCTGCATCTGGTTCTGGTAGAAGCGGTGCCAGAGGTCGTGCGTGACGGTGCCGAGGGAGACGTTGAAGCCCTTCGGGTCATCGACGGTGAAAGGGGCGTTGGGCAGATGCTCGGTTGTTGCCTGGGTCACGGGCGGGGTGACGCCCTTGGCGGTCAGGCCGCCCCAGACGGGCGGCAGTTCCCTGAGGACCGAGCCGTCACGGTCGCGCTGCTGCAGACTCTCCGGACTGGCATTGGCGATGCCGTCGGCGTTGGGGAAGCGGCCGAAGAGATTGTCGAAGGAGCGGTTCTCCGCATAGATGACAACGATGGTCTGGATCCTGTCGAGACCCTGGTCGGGGCCCTGGTCGGCTGGTTCGGCTGCGGCGGCGCCTGATCCGCACCCGATCGCCGGGAGGGCGAGCACGGCGGAGCCAAGAGCCAGGATGCGCAGTCGTTTCATTCGGACCTCCCGTCGATCGCACCGCAGCATGCCTGCTCCGGCGCTGTTCGGCAACGAGTCGGCGCGGCGGGGGAATGGGCGATTCCGGGTCTCTGCCCTGCTGGTGTTGGCGGTTCTGGTGGGGCTCATGCTGGCGGGCGGCGGGCCGGCGGGCGCGCAGCCGATGTCGCGCACCGAGGCTCGGCGCCAGGCCGAGGCGCTGGCGGCGCTGGGACAGGCGCTGTTCGCCGATCCGCGGCTGTCGGCGTCCGGCCGGCTCGCCTGTGCCTCCTGCCACAGCCCCGACCATGCGTTCGGCCCGCCGAACGGGCGCGCCGTGCAGTTGGGCGGTGCGGACCTGCGGCAGGCCGGGCTGCGGGCGGTGCCGTCGATCCGGTATCTGCAGGCGGTGCCGCAGTTCACCGAGCACTTTTTCGAGTCCGAGGACGAGGCGGACGGGAGCATCGATAACGGGCCGACCGGCGGGCTGACCTGGGACGGCCGTGCCGATACCGGGCAGGCGCAGGCGCGCATTCCGCTGCTCTCGGCGTTCGAGATGGGTAACGGCGGACCCGATGAGGCCGCGGCCCGCGCGCTGGCGGCCGGGTATGGGCCGCATCTGGCGGCGATCTACGGCCCCGATGTGCTGAACGACCGGGCGGCGGTGTTCGACGGTCTGCTGAAGGCGTTCGCGGCTTATGAACAGGACTGGCGTACCTTCTATCCTTATTCCAGCAAGTACGACGCCTACCTGGCCGGCCGCGCCAACCTGACGGAGAAGGAAGCGCGCGGCCTGGCGCTGTTCGAGGACCCTCGCAAGGGCAACTGCGCCTTCTGCCACATCAGCCGCCGAGGGGCGGATGGCACGCCGCCGCAGTTCACCGACTATGGGATGATCGCGCTTGGGGTGCCGCGCAACCGGGAGATTCCGGCGAATGCCGATCCGGCATACTTCGACCTGGGGCTGTGCGGCCCGCTGCGCTCGGACTTCCGGGGGCGCTCGGCGTATTGCGGCCTGTTCCGCACGCCGTCGCTGCGGAATGTCGCGGCGCGGCAGGTCTTCTTTCATAATGGGGTCATGCATTCGCTCCGCGATGCGGTTGCGTTCTATGCGAGCCGCGATGCCGATCCGGGGCGCTGGTATCCCAGGCGGGCGGACGGCAGTGTCGATGTGTTCGATGACCTGCCGGAGCCGTATCGGGGGAACGTGAACAAGGCGCCTCCGTTCGGCGGCGTGCCCGGCGACCGAGCGGCGCTGGATGACGATGAGATCGATGCGATCGTGGGGTTCCTACAGACGCTCACGGACGGCTGGGAGGCGGGGGCGGCAGGCGCTCGGCCTGCTGCGGCCGGGGTCTCGGCGGCCTCGACGGCTCCACGACAATTGACCCGGCCGCGGGACTGACACCGAGTAGCGGGCTGGTGCCCGGGGCGTGGTTGGATGACAGTCGGGTGCGGGAAGGGCGTTCTGCGCAAGGAGGTCTGCCGTGCACGGCGTCATCCTCACCTTGCTTGAGCATCCCGGCATGTCCCCTGGGCTGCTGGCTGCCGCTGAATCTATGGCGAATCTCCTGGGCGGCGCGCGCATCGACGTGCTGGTGGTGCGCATGCCGCCTGAGGCGACCATCCTGCCCAGCGAGGAGGTGCTGACCCGGCGCCGCGCGGCCGATCTCCGGGCGCGGGAGCAGGCGCGTGCGGCGGCGCTGCGGCGGGATTTCGACCGCTGGGCCGCGCCGACGGGCGGCGCGGTGATAGCGGCCCACTGGTGCGAGGTGGAAGGGCTGGCGGATGCGGTGCTGAGGGAGCGGGGAGCCGGTTCGGACGTCATTGTCCTGCGGCGCCCGACCGATACCGACCGCCTGCCGGCGTGGCAGGAAATCCAGACGGCGCTGTTCGGGACCGACCGGCCGGTGCTTGTCGTGCCGCCTGCCCCGCCGGCGCCGTTCGGGCGCCGGGTCGCGATCGCGTGGCGGAACGACCGGCCGGCGACGCGGGCCGTGCTTTCGGCGCTGCGCAGCCGCGTCCGGCCGGAGCGGGTGTTCGTGCTGGCCGGCGTGGGGCCGGATGCGCCGCCGCCGACTATGCCGGAGATCCTGCTGGAGCATGGCGTCGAGGCCGAGTTGCATGTGCTGCCGCTGGGGACGGGGGTGTTTGGCGGGGTGCTTCTGGCGAAGGCGCATGAGCTGGGGGCCGACCTGCTGGTGATGGGCGCCTACCGGCACAGCCCGCTGCGGGAGTTCATCCTCGGCGGCGTCACGCAGTTCATGCTCGCGCATGCTGATCTTCCCGTGCTGATGCGCCATTGAGGGGAGGAGGACCACGGTCATGTCCGAGGTCATTCTTGTCGTGCTGCAACGGTCTGATACGGCCCCTGCCCTGCTGGCCGCGGCGGAGCGGCTAACGGTGCTGGCGGGCGGGGCGCATCTGAACGTGCTGGCGGTGACGAATGCGGCGCCTCTGGCGCTGGAGGCGTGCTATCAGGACTGGCTTGATGCTCCGCGTGCCGCTGCGGTCGATGCGCGGTGGAGCACGATCCCGGAGGATGCGGCCAGCGCGATCGAGGAGCGTGGCGCGCGCGCCGACGTGATCGTGATTGCGCGGCCGGCCGATGATGACGACCGCGGAATCCGGCAGGTGTTCCGGTTGGCGCTGCTGCGGACGGGGCGGCCGCTGCTGGTGGTGCCGCCGGGCTTGTTGTCGAGTTGCGTGATTCAGACCTCCGACGATCCCGCCTTCGGTCATCATGCTCCGTCTGGTCGCGTGATTCAGACCTCCGGCGATCCCGCCTTCGGTCATCATGCTCCGTCTGGTCGCGTGATTCAGACCTCCGGCGATCCCGCCTTCGGTCATCACGCTCCGGCCGCTCTGGATTTCGGGCGGGTGGTGGCGATTGCGTGGCGGCAGGATGAGCACACGGCCAAGGCGATCGTGCCGGCGCTGCGCTACATCAGGCAGGCAGAACGAGTGTTTCTGCTCGCGGGGCTGCGCAAGGACGGGGCGCCCGGCCTGCCCGAGGTGCTGCGGGAACACGCGGTGCGCGCGGAGCTGCATGTGATGCCGATCAGGCCGGGAGGGTTCGGACGGGCGCTGCTGGCGCGGGCGCATGATCTTGCGGTGGACCTGCTGGTCATGGGCGCCTATGCGCACAGCCCGCTGTACAACCTGGTCCATGGCTGGCTGGGCTATGGCGGGGTGACGCGGTTCATGCTGGAGCACGCGGATTTGCCTGTTCTGATGCGCTATTGAGGCGCGGCGGGCTGTCCCTGGCCGCAGGCGCACATTGCCGGGGTCCCGCTGTCCACGACTGCGGTCGCGGTGTTGGTCGGCCCGGACCCAAGCATGGCCTGGCATAGGTAATTCGGACCGGACTCAGTGGCGCAGGAACAGGGGCAGGTCGGCGTGGGCGAGCATGGTGCGGGTGATGCCGCCGAACATGAGTTCGCGCCATGCGCCGTGGGCGAAGGCGCCCATGACCAGCAGGTCGGCGCCGACGCGGCGGGCGGATGCGAGGATACGTTCGGCGGTGGCCTCACCTGCCTCGGGCACGGCGTGCAATTCGGTGGGGATGTCCTGTTCCGACAGGATGGGCGGCATCTGAGGAGCCGAACCGGCGGTGATGACGTGGACGCGTTGGGCTTGCCGAAGGAGGGGGAGGCAGGCGCGTACGGCCTCGGCGGCGCGTGCATCGTCCTTCCAGGCGATCGCGACCACGTGTCCGAACGGTGCCTGATGGCCCGGCGGGACGAGCAGGACCGGGCTGCCGGTGTCGAACAGCGCGGCGTGGACGCAGGCCCGCATGCGTTCGCTGTCGTGGTTGGCGCTGTCGTGGCGGGCGGCGCGCGGCAGCACGATCGCGTCCGCGCGGCGTCCGTGTTCGGCGACGGCTTCGGCGGCGTCGGCCGCGGCCTCGCGCCAGTGCAGCGGCCCGCCGGCGCCGCGGCGGGATGATGCCCAGGCTTCGGCTGCATCGCGCAGGCGTCCGGACCAGTTCTCCTCCTTGGCGCGGAGGGCGGAGCTGCGCTCAGCGGTCAGAACCTCCTCGGACGGCAAGATCGCCGCCGCGGGGGGCGTGCGGACGGCCAGAACCTCAAGCCGCCCGCCGCCGCCGATCTCCAGCAGGCGCATTGCGGCGCTGAGTACGGGGGCGGCCTGATCCGGCTGGTTCAGGACCGCCAGCACGACGCCTATGGTGCCGCCGGCCGCGGCGCCGGCGGCCGCCTGCGGGCGATGGATCGCCGTGGCGCTGTAGTGCCCGGCGGTGACCGAGAGCAGGCACAGCACGACCGACAGCCCGATATTGCCGAGTGCCTGCGCCATCCTTCCGTCGCGGGCGAGTTCGAGGGTCTGCAGGCTGAAGGACGAGAACGTGGTGAAGCCGCC
>DASQVN010000130.1:0-6308 GCA_035640755.1 Rhodopila sp. | reverse complement strand
AACCCCTTCCATCAGGCAGCCGTCGCCGACGAAAGCGAAGGTTCGGTGATCGACGATGATGTGGCCGTCGCGGTTGAATTCCTGCGCCAGCAGTTTCTCTGCCAGCGCCATGCCGACGGCGTTGGCGAGGCCCTGGCCGAGCGGGCCGGTGGTGGTCTCGACACCTGGGGTCAGACCAGTTTCCGGATGGCCCGGCGTTCGACTGCCCAATTGGCGGAAGGCCCTGAGCTCGTCGATCGACAGATCGTAGCCGGTCAGGTGCAGCAGCCCATACAGCAGCATCGAGCCATGCCCGTTCGACAGCACGAAGCGATCGCGATCGGGCCACGCCGGGTCGGCCGGGTTATGCCGCAGATGGCGGCGCCACAGCACCTCGGCTATGTCGGCCATGCCCATCGGCAGGCCGGGGTGGCCGGACTTCGCCGCCTCGACAGCATCGATTGCCAGAAAGCGCAGAGCGTTGGCCAGCATGTGCCGGTCCCCGGCGTGAGCCGGTGATTCAGTCATCGCATCCATTCGTTACTCTTCCTTTACAATGCGCGCTTCTTGCGATCCATGAGCTGCAGGATCATCGGCGTGAAGATCAGCTGCATCGCCAGCGGCATCTTGCCGCCGGGGCACACGATGGTGTTGGCCCGCGACATGTAGCTGTCGTGCAGCATCGACAGCAGATAGGGCATGTCGATGCCCTTCGGATTACGGAACCGGATCACCAGCATGCTTTCATCGGCACTGGGAACGTCGCGCGCGATGAATGGGTTGGAGGTGTCGACGACCGGCACGCGCTGGAAATTCACATGCGTTTGGGTGAATTGCGGGCAGATATAGTTCACGTAATCCGGCATGCGGCGCAGGATCGTGTCGACCACCGCTGCCTGGCTGTAGCCGCGGGTCTTCTTGTCACGGTGCAGCTTCTGGATCCATTCCAGATTGATGATCGGCACGACGCCGATCAGCAGGTCGGCGTGACGGGCGATATTGATCTCGCCATCCACCAGCCCGCCGTGCAGCCCTTCATAGAACAGCATGTCGGTGCCCGGCGGCATGTCTTCCCAGGGCGTGAACGTGCCGGGCTCTTGCCCGTAGGGCGCGGCCTCCTGTTCGTCATGCAGATATTTGCGGATCTTCCCGGTTCCGGTTTCGCCGTATGAATGAAACAGCCTCTCCAGCTCGGCGAACAGATTGGCCTCGGGGCCGAAATGGCTGAGATGATGGTTGCCGCGCTCGCTGGCCTCCTTCAGCAAGGCACGCATTTCCACCCGGTTGTAGCGGTGGAACGCATCGCCTTCGAGCATCGCGGCATTGATCCCCTCCCGCCGGAAAATCTGCGCGAAGGTGGTCGTGACGGTGGTCGTGCCTGCGCCGGACGATCCCGTAATGGAAATGATGGGGTGCTTGCGCGACACGATCAGGCTCCCATGAACAAGGTTCGCACGTTGAACAGCGGCGTCCTGAACACCGGGTCGACGCCGCTTGCATGCTCGGCGTGATAGGCGACCAGTCGGTTGACTTCGTCGCGTGACCCTAGGATCACCGGAACAGTCTGGTCGATGTCCTCCGGCTCGATTTCCAGAATGCGCGCCGACCCGGTGGATGCAGCCCCACAGGCCTGTTCCACCAACATCGCCATCGGATTGGCGCCGTGCAGCAGCCGGACCCCGCCGGAAAGGCTCGGCGGGTCGATAAACAAGCCGCCGCGCAGCAGAATGCGATGCACCTCGGCCACGGTGGAGGCGACCCAGCGCAACGAAAAGTCGCAGCCGCGCGGGCCGGCGCTGCCTTCAATGCATTCCTCCACATAGCGCCGCACGGGCGGCGGCCAGAATCTCTGGTTCGAGGTGTTGATGGCGCATTCGTTGGTGGCGGCGGGGATCGTGATGTGTGGATGCGTCAGCGTATAGGCGCCGATCTCGCGATCGAGCGTGAACCCGTGCACGCCCGCACCCAGCGTCAGCACGATCATCGCCACTGGACCGTAGATCGCATATCCGGCGGCCACCTGCGCCCGGCCAGGCTGCATGAAATGCGAGCTCTCCGGCTGCTCAACCCCATCCGGACACAGCAGCACGGAAAACACCGTGCCGACAGGACCATTGACGTCGATATTCGACGCCCCCTGCAACGAATCGAACGCCAACAAGTAACGCCCGTGCGGGTAATTCAGCGGAATCTGATACGGCTCGTTCCACTGCCGCGACGCCATCGCGCGCAGTTGACCGCCCCATTCGCAGGTGCGTCGCATGATATCGTCGGCGATCGCATCGAGCGCCGTTCCGCCGGCTATGGCCTTGTCCAGCATGCCACGCGACGCCGCGACAGCGATCAGCTTGCAGGCGGTCTGGATATCGTTCAGCAGCGAGGTCAAGTCCGGCTGCAGCGCCCCGGACCGCCGTTGATCCTCGATAATGAATTTCGATAGCGTCGTGCGCCGATGTGGCATCGTTTGCTCCCATATTACGCAGTCTTGCTGTTCAGGCTTGCCTTTCCTCTTCGAAGACCCGGCTTGCCCGGATATCCTGCGCCGTGATGGTTTCGAGCGCAGCCCGATCCAATTGCCGCCCCCGTTCGGCGAACAGCCGGTTCGCCATCCGCAGCCGCGACCGGTCGATTGCATTCCGGATCGATCTTGCGTTGCTGAAACGCGGCTGACGCATGCGGCGGGCGATGTATTCCCGCAGCGCGACCGCCGCTTCGGCATCAAACCGATAATGCATCGCCCCAGCTATGATCCGGGCGATTTCGAACAGTTCCTCGGCCGAGTAATCCGGGAAATCGATGTGGTGCGCGATGCGCGAAGCCATTCCCGGGTTGCTGCGGAAGAAGGCGTTCATCCGATCCTTGTAGCCGGCGAGGATGACAACGAGATCTTCGCGGTGGTCCTCCATCATCTGCAGCAGGATCTCGATCGCTTCCTGTCCGTAGTCGCGTTCGTTTTCTGGCCGGTACAGATAGTACGCCTCGTCGATGAACAGCACGCCGCCCATCGCCTTCTTCAGGACTTCCTTCGTCTTCGGCGCAGTGTGGCCGATGAACTGACCGACGAGGTCGTCGCGCGTCACCGTCACCACGTGGTTGCGGCGGATATACTTCAGCCGGTACAGAACATCCGCCATGCGCTTGGCGACCGTCGTCTTGCCGGTGCCGGGATTGCCGGTGAATGACATGTGCAATGACGGCGGATCGGCCTGAATGCCCATCCCGCGGCGCGCCGCCTCGACCAGCAGCAACGCCGCGATCTCGCGGATGCGGGTCTTGACCGGCACCAGACCGACCAGGTCGTTGTCCAGCAACGCCAGCACCTCGGCGATGTTGGACTGGTCGTAGAGCGCACCGAGGTCGATACGGTCTTCGGTGAAAGCAACCGTGGTGGTGTTCATGCGGCGCGTTCCCGTTGCGGCCCCTGCTGCAGTTCACGGCGCATCGCCGCCATCACGCCGCGGTAGCCACCGTCGGGGTCGCGTGCGCCGAAGATCGCCGATCCTGCAACGAACGTGTCCGCGCCGGCATCCGCGACGGCCCGAATATTGTTCACTTTCACCCCGCCATCGACCTCCAGCGCCATCGGCTTGCCGCCGGCCGCCACGTGCCGATCGATCCGATTCCGCACCAGCATGATCTTTCGGAGGGCCTCCGGGATGAACGCCTGGCCGCCAAACCCGGGGTTCACCGACATGACCAGGATCAGGTCCAATCGGTCCATCACGTGGTCGAGGCATTCCAGCGGCATTGCCGGGTTCAGCGCCAGGCCAGCCTGGCAGCCCAGATCGCGGATCAGTGCCAGACTGCGGTCGACGTGATACGAGGCCTCCGGATGAAAGGTGATGATGTTCGCCCCGGCCCTGGCGAAACTGGTCGCCAGATCGTCGACCGGTGTCACCATCAGGTGGACATCGATCGGGATCGTCACCCGCGGCCGGATCGCCTCGCAGATCATCGGCCCGATGGTGAGGTTGGGCACATAATGATTGTCCATGACATCGAAATGGACGAGATCGGCGCCGGCGGCCTGTAGCTGCTCCACCTCCTCACCAAGGCGGGCGAAGTCAGCCGATAGGATGCTGGGGGCGATCCGGTTCATGGCGCACCCGTCCGCTGATACCGCTGGCCATGGGGTCGGTTGGTGGCGTAGCTCCGCAACGTGTAATGCATCGTGCGGCCCCGGCCTTCCTCACGCATCAACTCGAATCCCGGCTCCTCCGCCGGGCGTTGCACGATGAAGAACATGCGGATGGTTTCGTGGCCCTTCTTGCTGTCGAAGGCCAAAATCTTGATGTACTCGTTTGGGTGAGCCTCGCGGCAGGCGTTGACCTCGAGCATCACCCCGGCGGGGTCCTTCAGATCGAACATCGGTGTGCCCCACATCGACCAATAGTAATTGCGCGGATGCGGGTCGTCGGTGTGCTCGACTGCCAGCGCCCAGCCGTTGCTCAGCGCGTATTCGATCTGCTTGCTGATTTCCGCGTCGGTCAGGTCCGGCAGGAACGAGAATTGTCCTTGCGTGAGCTTCATGGTCGCTCTCCCTTCTAGGACGGCGTCGGGGTGGGAAGCACATCGACCGTATCGGTCGAGGTGTATTCGAAGGTCACGTCCTTCCAGGTATCCAGCGCGGCGCGCAGCGGCTGGCACCAGCGCGCGGCTGCGGTCAGGATTTCCGGCCCTTCGGTCCAGATGTCGCGTCCCTCATTGCGCGCCTTCACCATGGTCTCCAGCGCGACGCGATTGGCGGTGGCACCTGCCTGGATGCCCTGCGGGTGCCCGATCGTGCCGCCACCGAACTGCAGCACCACATCGTCCTTCAGGTAATGCAGCAACTGGTGCATCTGCCCGGCATGAATGCCGCCGGACGCCACCGGCATCAGCTTCTTCAGGCTGGCCCAGGGCTGGTCGAAGAAGATCCCATGCCGCGGATCGGCGGGGACGTAGGTCTCGCGGCACGTGTCATAGACGCCGGCGATGACGTTGGGATCGCCTTCCAGCTTGCCCACGACGGTGCCGGCATGAATGTGGTCGACCCCCGCCATGCGCATCCACTTGGCGATCACCCGGAACGAGATGCCGTGGCTCTTCTGCCGGGTGTAGGTGCCGTGACCGGCGCGATGCAGATGCAGGATCATGTCGTTCTTGCGGCACCATTTCGCCATCGACTGGATCGCGGTGTAGCCGATCACGAGGTCGATCATGACGATGACACTGCCGAGGTCGCGGGCGAACTCCGCGCGCTCATACATGTCTTCCATCGTGGCGGCGGTGACGTTGAGATAGGTGCCCTTGACCTCTCCGGTCTCCGCCATCGCCTTGTTCACGCCCTCCATGCAGTAGAGGTAGCGGTCGCGCCAATGCATGAAGGGCTGCGAATTGATGTTCTCATCGTCCTTGGTGAAATCGAGACCGCCTTTCAGCGCCTCGTAGACCACGCGGCCGTAGTTGCGGCCGGACAGGCCGAGCTTCGGCTTCATCGTGGCGCCGAGAAGGGGACGGCCGTAGACGTTCATGCGCTCGCGCTCGACCACGATGCCGGTGGCGGGCCCCTGGAAGGTCTTCAGATAGTGCGGGGAAATCCGCATATCTTCCAACCGCAGTGCCTTGAGCGGCTTGAAGCCGAATACGTTGCCGATGATCGAGGCGGTCAGGTTGGCGATCGATCCTTCCTCGAACAGATCGAGGTCATAGGCAATATAGGCAAAATATTGTTCCGGATTGCCCGGCACCGGTTCCACCCTGTAGGCCTTGGCGCGGTAGTATTCGCTGTCGGTAAGCCGGTCCGTCCAAACCACCGTCCAGGTCGCGGTCGATGACTCGCCGGCCACGGCAGCCGCCGCTTCCTCAGGGTCGACGCCGTCCTGCGGCGTCAGGCGGAACACCGCCAGGATGTCGGTGTCCTTCGGGATGTAGTCCGGCTCCCAGTAACCCATCTGCCGATATTTCAGCACGCCGGACCTATAGCGTTCCTTCATGTCGGTGATCTTGACGTCGAATGCCTTGTTCAATGCCTCGCTCCCTTCCCGGCGGTTCCAGCCTGAACAAAAGTTAGGTGTCTCGACGCTAAAGCAAAAGCGAAATATATTTGCTATAATCGCAAGGGATTCCTTGTCATCCGAGGCGGAACGTGACCGGCCGGCAGCCGCAGGTCTTCAGCGCGGCTGTCGATAGCGTCTCTTCGGCGCGGGTCGGCGAGCGGCTGCAACTCACGCTGGCGCCGTCGCTTTCGGGATCAAGCGGATCGCGAGCCAGACCGGATTCGCCCTGTTCGCGCGCGTTGAGTGCACGGGCACCTTCTTACTCGGCTCCAGGACCGCGTCCGTCGGGTC
>DASQVN010000129.1:0-7561 GCA_035640755.1 Rhodopila sp. | reverse complement strand
CCCTACCTTGGCCGGCAAAGGGGCTAGCCGGGGAAGTGACCAGTGGCTAGTCTCGCTGCCGTAACGCGCTAAGTCATTGAAAAAATGGTAGCGGCGGACGGATTTGAACCGCCGACCAAGGGATTATGATTCCCCTGCTCTACCGCTGAGCTACGCCGCCATCCCACCGGGAGGCGGGGAGATAGCGCCGCACCACGCCCACGTCAACCACCCCGTACCAGCCGCAGCACGCCCTGCAGCCGCACCAGCGTCCCATCATCCACCTGACCGGTGACCCCCTCTGGCCGCCAGTGCCGTTGGAACGCCCGCACCACGGTGGCCAGCGCCGGGTCCAGCGCGCCCTCGGGCGCCACCCGGTAGCCGATCTCGTTCAGTGCCGCCCGAACCGGACGCAGCGACACCGCGTCGCGGATCGCGCCGCCGGTGCCCAGGTCGGGTACGTCCTGCGGCCAGAGGCCGACCCCGTTCTCGGCCAGGCCGCGCCAGTCGAACAACTCGCCCGGGTCTTCCTTGCGGTCGGGGGCGACGTCGCTGTGCGCCACAACATTGCGCGCCGGGATGGCGTGGCGGGACAGGATCACAAGGCACAGGTCGCAGACCGCCGCCATCTGCAGCGCCGGAAACGGCCGGTAGCCCCATTCGTGGCCCGGATTGACGATCTCGATCCCGATCGAGCGGGCATTCAGCGCATTGTGCCCGCGCCAGTGCGACACGCCGGCATGCCAGGCGCGCTTGTCCTCGGGCACCAGGCGCAGGACCGTCCCATCCTCATCCACCACATAGTGCGAGGAGACCTGCGCCGCTGGGTCGCGCAGACGGTCGATTGCCCCCTGCGCCGTCTGCATCCCGGTGTAATGCAGGATCAGCATGTCCACCGGCGCCCTACGCTCATCGAAGTTGGGGCTCGGCCGGTCGATGATCGGCAGGGCCGGCCGAGGCGAGACTGCGGGGGGCGGGGCCGGCGGCACGAGGCGGAGGTGCGGCGTCAAAGTCCGCGTTCCCGCTTAATGCGGTCCCACGCGGCGTTGATCCGCGCCACCTTGTCGCTCGCCCGCGCGATGAAATCGGCCGGCACGCCCCGGGCGGCCAGGGAATCCGGGTGATTTTCGCGCATCAGGCGCTTCCACGCCGCCCGCAGTTCGTCCGAGGTGGCGGAACGGGAAATGCCGAGTTCCCGATACGGGTCGCTCTCGTCCGCCGGTATCGGGCGGTGCGATGATTCGCCCGAGGCACGCTGCCAGCTTATCTGGTCCAGGCCGAAGCGGCGGTGGACGCGGCGGAGATAGTCGGCCTCACGCGCATTCAGCGGACCGTCGGCGCGGGCGATCGAGAACAGCGAGCCGAGCACCTGCTCCAGCACGCTGCGGTTGTCGGCGAAGGCTTCGGCCAGTTGCGCGGCATAGGGTTCGAACGATTCGCTGCTGTCGCGGGCCCGGTCGAACAGCCGCCCGATCCCCCTGGCCGAGGCCGGCGGGATCCGGAAATTACGCTTGAAGGCGTCGATCTCCGGCCGGGTCACCGGACCGTCGCATTTGCAGAGCTTGGCGGCCAGGACGGTGACGGTGATGGCGAACACCTCCTCCCGCCGGCCGAACAGGGCGGCAACGCGGGCCGGATTGTACGCGATCCCTTGTTCAAAAGGGCGGCGGATCGCGTCCATCGAGCCGGTATCCGCGGCATGGCCCAACGCGGCGCCGATGACGGCACCATAGGGGCCGCCGACGAAAAAGCCGGCGGTGCCGCCGATGATCTTACCCCAATATCCCATGTGGAAAGTTTATCACGGCCACTGGGAACGGAGCAAAACACGAACGGTTCGCTATCAGGTTTTTAACGGTGCTCCTGCAACAGCGCGGGCAACAGCGCGGGATCGCGCAGCCTCGTGTCCTGGCCCGCCACCGGGTCGGTGATGGCTTCCTCCAGGCTCCTTGCGCCCTTCCACTCGTGCGCAGGGCGGGCCTCGGCGCCTGGCGCGATCTGGTCGATGCCCCAATAGATTTCGAGCCGGTGACCGTCCGGGTCGCGGAACTCCACCGCGATCTGGACCCCTGCTCGGCGGCGCCCGTCGAAGTCGATCGGCACGTTGTGTGCACGCAGGTGCGTGCGGGCGCGCACCACGTCGTCGAGCGTCGGGACCTCGAAGGCCAGATGGTGCATGCCGGCGCCGGCCGGATTTGCCTCGGTCGCCTTGAACAGGGCGATGCCGTGGTGATCGGGGTTGCACCGCAGGAAGGCCGCGCCGCCGGGCATTATGTCCTCACCGTAGATGTCCGACACCTCGAACCCCAGGATGTCACGATAGAACCGGATCGAACCCTCGATGTCGCTGACATACAGCGCGACATGCCCGATCTTGCCGAGTTGGAATGGAACCGCGCCCATGCTGACCTCCCCAGTTTGGGGGACATATAGCATGGTTCCGCTCCTGTGCGATCCGCACTAACCTCATCCTATGCAGCGACAGGGGGCAAAGGATGAATGCCGTCACCGATACGCGCGCCAATGCCGGCGAGCGGGAGAGACTGCGGATCAGGACCGGTGGCTTCACCGGCCCGACCTCGGGCTTGGCGCCTGGGAATGTGCAGGCGAACCTGGCGACCCTGCCGCGCGATCTGGCCTATGACTTCCTGCGCTTTGCCCAGGCCAACCCGCGGCCATGCCCGGTGCTGGCGGTGTCCGAGCCGGGGGACCCGCATCTGCCGACACTGGGGGCGAACCTCGATATCCGCACCGACCTGCCGCGCTACCGCGTGTGGCGGAACGGCGAGCTGGTGGCCGAACCGACCGACCTGACCGACTTCTGGCGCGACGATCTGGTGACCTTCGCCATCGGCTGCTCCTTCTCGTTCGAGGAAGCGCTGATCGAGGCCGGGATCGAGGTCCGCCACATCGCCTGCGGGTCCAACGTGCCGATGTACCGCACCAGCATCCAGTGCGTGCCGGCCGGGGTGTTCAGCGGGCCGCTGGTGGTATCGATGCGGCCTTTGAAGCCGGCGGATGCGATCCGCGCGGTACAGATCACCTCGCGCTTCCCCTCGGTGCACGGCGCGCCGGTACATATCGGTCTGCCCGGCATGATCGGCATCGCCGACATCAACAAGCCGGACTACGGTGATGCGGTGCCGATCGGCGCGGATGAGCTGCCGGTATTCTGGGCCTGCGGCGTGACCCCTCAGGCGGTGATCGCCAACGTTCGGCCGGAATTCTGCATCACCCACGCGCCGGGCAGCATGCTGATCACCGACCTGCGCAACACCAGCCTGGCGGCGCTCTGACCGCTTGCGGGGGCGAATCGACCGCATCGAGGCTGCAATCCACCGCGACGTCGGGCGTGGTATGACTGCCGCTTTTCAGGCCGCCGCCGGCGGATTGTGGCACGCGGCCGGTGAACTTGCCGCCGCCGAACAGCCCGCCATCGGCCTGATCACCGGATTCTATGTTCCCGGCGGCATGCCGCCGGCTGCAGAAACCGACGGTCCTGCCGGGGCCGCGCTGCTGGCACGGGCCTTCACGCAGGCTGGCGTGCCGTGTCGTCTGGCGACCGATGCGGACTGCCGTTCGGCCTGCGAGGCCGCGCTGCGCGCCGCCGGGGCCGGCGTCGTGCCAGTGGATGCCGCACCTCCGCACGCCGACCTGACCCACCTGCTCGACACATGGCGTCGTGCCGGCATCAACCGGGTGATCGCAATCGAGCGCTGTGGGCCAAGCCCCGATGGGGTGCCGCGGAACATGCGCGGGTTGGACATCTCGGCGCATGCAGCACCGCTGGACGGCCTGTTCTCGGCCGGCCCGTGGCGCACCATTGCGATCGGCGATGGCGGCAATGAGCTGGGCATGGGAAGGCTGCCGCGCGATCTGCTCGCACGCCACATCCCGCTGGGAGAGACGGTCGGCTGCATGGTGCCGGCTGACAGCCTGGTGGCGGCCGGCGTGTCGCACTGGGGCGCCTATGCGCTGATGGCGGCGTTGGCGCTGCTGCGGCCGGGCTGGGCAGCGGCGATGCGCGGCAGCCTCGATCCGGCGCTGGACCAGGCGGTGGTGGAGGCAATGGTGCGCGACGGTCCGGCAGTGGACGGTGTGTCGTTGGAGCGCGCGGTGACGATCGACGCGCTGCCCATGGATGCGCATCACGCCGTGCTGCGGGAAATCCTGGCGGCTATGGAGAAGTAGATGGGATGGTTACGCGCGCGCCAGCGACTGGCGGGCCTGCGCGATCCAGGCCTCGACATCGACAAGCCGGCTGATCCCGCCCAGCTCGGCCCGAAGCAGTTCGGCATCGGCGCGGGCAAGGTCCCCCGTGGTGTGCAGGCCAAGCTGGCCGAGGCGGAGCAGCATGCCGGGACCGAAGCCGACCGCCGCCAGCGGCAGATCAGCCGAGGCGGCGTGCTTCGCGACGCTTGAGACACGCGGCTCCGGCATCAGGGCGATTCGTGATACCGGTTGCGGTTCTGATGCGGCACTGTTGACGAGGCTGGCGAACACCGATCCCGACGGGGCAGCCTGGGGGGAGGCAGCAGCCAGGGCCGGTCCCTTCGAAACGAGGTCAGAGACCGTCATGCTCGAATCCCTCGCGTGCTGCCGAAGTCATTGTCCGGCGCTGTCCTTGCTGCGCATGCCGCCATCGGGTGCTGCTGTGAGTCGTCACTTGCTCCGCAGTAGCAGGAAAAGGTTAATGAAACGTAAACGGCACGAAGAATTTCCGTCGCACCGCGGTCGAGGCGCCCCGGACCTGCACCGCGTGGCCGGCATCACTCGGCCGCGCGGGCAAGCTGGCGGACCGGGCCGGCGGCTCCGTCGCTGGCAAGGGCGAGGGCGGTCGCGGCAGAGCGCAGGCGGCGGACGGTGCTCTCGATGCCGTTCAGCAGGGTAGGGGTGTGGTCGGCCAGCATCGGCGGCAGCTCGGGCGCCTGGCCGTTCAGCACGGCTTCGGCCAGGGCCTCGCTGTGCAGCAGCAGCCGCTGGGACCGGCCGTCCAGCTCCTCGAACTGGCGCAGGGCGACGGCGAGCCGGTCATGCGGCGCATCGCCGGCGGCCTCCGCCTGGTCCTTCTGCGCCCTGGCCTCGGCGATGGCAACAGCGGCCGCCTGCATCTGCTCCGCCGATGCCTGCAGGGTCGGCCAGATCCCGTCATGCTCCGCCAGCGCCGCCTGGACACGGCGGACCGAGCCGCCGATGTCGGCCAACAGCTCGGCGAGAGTGGTCAGCGCGGCCTGCTGGCTCTTGTCGGCGCCCAGTTCGGCGATGCTGGCCTCGAGCCGGGACCGCAGATCCTCCAGCCTGTCAAGCGCGGGAGTCAGCGCCTTGTCGGGCCAGATCGCGGTGAGGCCGTCCAGCCGGTCCACGGCGCCGGTCAGCCGGACAGTGAGCTCGGGCAGGAGAGCGGCTTGGCCGCCGGCGGCCTCGACAGCCCTGGCGAGCTGATCCACCCGCAGGCCGAGCGCCTCGATCGCGGGATGTGCGGCGTCCGAGGTATCGGTGCGTGCGCTGACGGCCTTTTCCGCGGCCGCCGCGGCGGCTTGACTGACCGAGGTCATCTGCGATGCGGCGGCGGCCAGCACATAGGTTTCCTGCCGGACCGAAGATGCGGTTTCCTTCAGCTCCGCCGATAGTGCGGGCAGGGTCTGGATGATGGCTTCCGAGCGCGCGCTCTCGGCGTCGATGCGGTCCGCGGCGTGGTTGCCGGCCGCGTCGAGCTTGCCGGCGCTTTCGACCAGCGTGGCTGCGATGTGCTCCAGCGTCGCCTTCAGCTCGGCCAGGGCGGCGGCGTTGCACTGGGCGGCGTCCACATCGGCGGCGAGGCGCGTCTGCGCCGCGTCCACGCCTTCCGCGGCACGCGCCCCGGCGCTGGCGAGCTGCCCCGCACCGGCCCGCAGCGCATCGGCCTCCTGACGCAGCATCTGCCCGGCGGCAGCCGCGTCCGCGTTCAGTGATGCGGCGCTCGCCTGCAGGGCGCTGGATGCGTCCGAGACGGTCCGGTCCGCTGTTTCGGCGGCTTCCGCGATGCGCGCCGTCATCGGGGAGACCTCGGCGAGTGCCGCGATCACCTTCCCGGTTGCGGCCTCGGCGGCACGTTCGTGCGCCTGCATGGTCTCCGTGGCCTGCAGGATGACCTGCTCCACGCCGCGGCAGGCCGACCCCACGGCGGCGCCGCTGGCGCGGAGCTCGTCGGCGGCATCGCCCAGCCGCTGCGCCGCGCTATTGGCTGCCCGTGCCATGCTCGGCATGTCGGTCATCAGTGTTTCGATCCGGCCCAGCATCTCGGTCTGTGCCGTTGTCGCTGCCTGGCCGGTCGCGGCCAGGATTTCGCTCGTCTGGCGGACGGTTTGTCCGGTGGCCGACAGCTCGCCCGCACGGTCCGCCAGGGCGCGGGCGGCCTGCTCCGCGGCGGTGGTGACCGCGGCTGCCGCATCCGGGATTTCGGTGAGCACGGTTTCGGCGCGGGCTGCCGCGCTGCCGAGTGCCTCGCCACCGGCGATTGCCATCCGGGTCAGCGCCTCCCCGGCCTGGCTGATCATGGTCCGTGTGTCCTCGCCGGAGGCGGTCAGGGTAGCCGAAGCGCCGGTGATGGCGGATGCGGCCTGCTCCGCGGCGGCAGTGACGATCTTCGCAGCTTCCGGCATGGCGGCGGCGGCGGAGCCGACAGCACGCAGTTGCACCGTAAGTTCGGCGCCAGTGGCGTCGATCTGCGCGCTGGTGCCCTGCAGGGAGGAGACGGCCTGCACGACCTCGGCCGCAGCGTGCCGCACGTCCTGGCTGGCCTGAACCGTGGCCACCCGGTCCGCCGTGAGCGCCGAGGCGGCTTCCGCCATGACGCGCGCCGCCCGCTCGGTTGCGGTGCTCACCGCCACGGCGGCCTCGGGCAGGGTTTGAGCGGCCTGCTCCGCGGCGGCGGTGACCGCAGCGGCTGCGTTCGGCAGTTCGGTCAGCACCGAGGCCGCGCGCGCCGTGGCGTGACGGATCGCGTCACCGGCTTGGCTGATCATGGACTGGGTTTCCCGGCTGGCGGCAGCCAGCGCGGTAGTGTTGTCGGCGATGGTGGCGGCGGCCTGTTGCGCGGCGGTGGTGACGACTTTCGCAGCCTCCGGCATGGCGGCGGCGGCCGATCCGACAGTGTGCAGTTGCACGGTGAGTTCGGCACCGGTGGCGTCGATCTGCGCGCTGGTGGCCTGCAGCGAGGAAGCCGCCTGCAGCACCTCGGCCGCGGCCTGCCGTACGTCCTGGCCGGCCTGCACCGTGGCAGCCCCGTCGGCGGTGGGCGCCGACGCGGCGTCGGTGATGTTGCGGGTGGCGTGTTCCGCCGCGGTGGTGACCGCCGCCGCCGCGCCGGGCAGGGGCGAGACCGCGGCGTCGATCTGGCCCGCAGCCTGCGTCATGCGGGCGGCCATGGCGTCGCTGGCCTGGTCGATCGTGGCGCTGACGCGGCAGGCGGCGGCCACCATCGCCTCATTGGCCTGGCTGATCAGGTTCTGCGCATTCTCACCGGACATCGCGAGCGTGGTCGCCGTGCTGGACAACAGCCGAGCGGCCTGGTCGGCGGTGCGGGCGACTTCCTTGGCGGCGT
>DASQVN010000128.1:0-5420 GCA_035640755.1 Rhodopila sp. | reverse complement strand
ACGGCTCAAGCTCCTGACAGCGAATGTGACACGCACCTCTGAACCGCATGGCGACGAGCCGGCTGGAGAGTTTGTGGGCGTGACAATCGCCGACACAGGAACCGGCATCCCGCCCGAGCACCTGGAAAAGGTCTTCGAGCCTTTCTTCACGACCAAGGAAGTGGGCAAGGGATCGGGGTTAGGGCTGTCCATGGTTCATGGATTCGTCCGTCAGTCCGCCGGTTCCGTCTCGATCGACAGCGTTGTTGGCCGCGGTACGGCGGTGACCATGTACTTCCCGCGGGCCCAAGTCTCCCCAGTCGCAATCCACACTACCCCCCAGCGGGCGTTGCGCGGCGAGGGAACGGTGTTGCTGGTGGACGATGATCGCGACGTGAGCGCGGTCGCGGCACAGATGCTGGACGCGCTCGGATATTCGGTGCTCGCCGCAAGCGACGCAGAGGAAGCTCTGAAGTTGTCCGAGACCGCGGATTCTATCCGTGTACTCGTGACCGATCTGGTGTTGCCTGGCGGAATGGATGGCCTGCAATTGGCCCGGACCCTGCGGCGACGCCATCCCAGGCTGCCGATTGTGTTGATCTCCGGCTACAGCCCCGCATTGGCGGAATATCAAGGGCTCAGCGGAGCCGAGTTTCTGCCCAAGCCGTTTCGTCAGAAGGCGCTTGGCGACGCGATCCGCCGTGCCGTGCAAAGCGCCAGACTGTTGTCTGTGCCGTCTGCCTTGTCGGAGATCGGTCACACGTGAGTTCTACGAAACGGCCTGCGTCACGCCGGCCCAATCCAGGAGAGCCGTAGCATGTCTGAACGTATCGCGCGACGCGGCACCTCGCTTGCACTATCAGCTGATGCGCCAGCGCATTCGCGGGGCCTGGTCGATCAGGCCTGGCTCTTGATGATGCTTCCGGGCCTGTTTTGGGCCGGAAATGCCGTGATCGGCCGTGCTGTCGCGGGGGAGGTTCCCCCGGTTGCCCTGGCGTTCTGGCGCTGGACCGCGGGGGCGATCATCGTGCTTCCGCTGGCCTACCACCACCTGCGGCGCGACTTCCGGACCATGCTACAGGCGTGGCCGATGATGGTGATCTTGTCGGCCCTCGGTGTGTCTGCCTTCAACACATGCCTCTACATCGCCGCCCAGACGACCACGGCCCTCAACATTGTCATGCTCCAGTCGGCGACGCCGGTTCTGGTGGTTCTCGCAACCTTGGTCATATTCGGCGAGACGGTTCGTCCCCGTCAACTCATCGGAGTGGCAGTTTCGCTTGCAGGCGCACTGACCCTGGTCACGCACGGTGAGCTGCTGATGCTCATGCGGCTGCATCTCAACCGTGGTGACCTTTGGATGCTCGTCGCAGTCGTGTGTTACACCATCTATACCGCGCTGCTCCGCCGCCGGCCCTCGGTTCACGGGCTCAGCTTCTTGCTGACGACCTTCGTGATCGGCGCAGCGCTCCTCCTGCCGCTCTATATCGTCGAGACCCTGTCAGGGCGACCGTTGCAGCTTGGCCCAAGTGCGGTCCTGTCGGTTGGCTACGCTGCGGTGTTCGCGTCGGTGCTTGCCTATTTCAGCTTTAACCGGGCCGTCGCGCTGATCGGCGCACCGACAGCCAGCCTGGCTATCCACCTTGTTCCAGTGTTCGGCACGGTGCTGGCATTTCTGTTTCTGGGCGAGATACCGCACGCCTATCACGCCGTGGGCATCGTTATGATTGGCAGCGGCATTTGGCTCGCGACGCGATCCGGTCGGCCAAATCCCTGACCCGGTAGGGTGCCTCTGTTTGCAACATCAAGCAGGAGCACCGTACCGACACACCCTACCCTTGGCCGTCCTCGTGCGCGACCGCCCTGGCGCACGTGCTGTTTGCATCGATGCCAGCAGCGAACTTCACCACGATGTCGTCGAGGAGTTGCCAGACGTCGTCAAGGGCACACGCCATGGTTTGCGCGTCAGAAAAGGTTTGTTCCGCAAGCCCGCGACGCAGGCAGAGTGTATCTGCGGCAATTGACAGCGCTTCCTCGGCGTGACGCTCCTCGACTTTATTGTCGAAGCATTCTGAGAAATAGGCCTCCTCTCGAACCGTTGGAAAGTGGGCGGCCAGGGCATCGGCGAGCGCCCCCATCCATTCAACCGAGAGCATTTCAACGATACACCAAGCGCCGTGTGAGCGTGGATACAGCAGCTGGACCTGGCGCATGAAGTGCGCCAATCGCGGGTCCACCTTGGGGCACAACTCGTCGACTGAGCCGAACTCTTCGTCGTCAAGTTTCAGCCTTGCTCCGATGTTCCTGAAAACCCTGGTCAGCTGATAATGATGCGTGTCACCGTTGGGTAGGCCGTCATCATCGATGAAGATCCGTAGCTTTCGCTGTCGTAGCGCGGGCGTATCCAGATGCGGAAGGTGGTAGACGGCCGCACGCGTCGCATGCATCGCCCCCTGATAAACCAGGTGGATGTCGCCCAGCAGTTCGGGCGACGTCGCAACCCTTGCTGGAGCCTTGGCAAGGCGGGAAAAGAAGCGTGCTTCAGACGGGCGATGAGCCTCGGCAATGGCGGCCATCTGCCTCAAGAACCCTGACCGGATATCGTCTGTTTTCATGTCGAGCTCACGCCGATTATGGTTGCAGGATTGCTCTCGAAATTCAGATCCCGAGATGCACGCCGGTTTTTGTGCGGCTATCTGGTGATAGGCAGTGCTGACGATTGCCCAGATGCCAGCCTGGAGTATCTATTGTCAGTGTCAACCGACATTTTCAACATAATTGCACCAATTTTCACGAGGTAGCGCAATCGAATTTTGGGACGAATTTGGGAGCGGACAGATCACCTCCGTTCTGATTTTGCATCTTATTGAGCAGCCATTT
Organism: Rhodopila sp.; assembly: GCA_035640755.1. Lineage (GTDB taxonomy): Bacteria > Pseudomonadota > Alphaproteobacteria > Acetobacterales > Acetobacteraceae > Rhodopila. The sequence continues at coordinate 2,561 of DASQVN010000128.1, read as the reverse complement.
GTGATCGACTTTCGCATACTACGAACATGGCCGTTCCGCCCGGATATGGAGCCAGGGCTGAGATCCCTGCCCGCGGTTCAGCACGCGCACCTCCCAGGCTGAGCGAAGCGCAGCCGCCGCACAGCGGGTCTTGCCGGCCGCCACCATGCCCACCGCGACCCGACGCAACTCCGCCTGCGTCGCCGGGGCAAGCGTGCGAAAATCCCGTTTGCTGCTCATCTCCGTAACATGGGCGGCACCCGTGAGGTTGCTACCTATTTGCCCGTCGGATGAGTAGCTGGGACCAGATGGATGAGCGGCGCCGTACTGGTCACGGTGGGTAAATCGTGGGCGGCGATCATAATGACTGCCCAAGGCTGGTTTGAGATGGTGTTGTCCTCATTTGGCGCATTTCGATGGCGGGCTGGCGTCCATAGCTGTTACGTAACGGCGGCGATCCCCGAACAGAGGTTTGCGCCCCGGAGTTGCGTCCCGGTGTCTGACATCAAGGATCTGCAGGGTTGGCTCGCTTGCAGACGGCAATGCGATCAACTGCGCAGGCGCATCGTTTATCCCGTGATATACGCTTTTCCCCGCCGGGGCGGAGAAACCCATAATAGCCGACGAATGCAGCGCGACATGGTAGGGGGAGATTGTCGGAATCTCCGCCGAAGCCGTCGCGCAGGCACTTGCCGGGGTCCCAACCGGTGCCAGCCCCGAATGGACGAGCGACCCCAAAGACACCGTTGCGGCGGACAATAGGACCAACTTCATCAATGCCTATCGCTCCTGTTGCCTTAACCTGAGTGGGGGCTCGCATGATGGCTGGCCGCGGCCCGATGGCGCTTTCGCCTGTTCTCCGTGCTTTGCGCCGTCATCGCCTTCTTCAGCTTCCCGAATGCGCGTGCCTCGATCTGCCGCACGCGCTCGCGCGATATGCCGTATTGCTGCGCTAGCTCTCCGAGCGTGACTGGGCTGTCCTTCAGCCGGCGCTCGGTCAGGATGTGGTACTCGCGGTCGTTCAGCATCTTCAGCGCGTCCGGCAGCAGCGCCTGTCTGCCGCTCAGCTCTTCGCGGTCGGCCAGGCCGTCTTCCTGGGTTTCGCGCTCGTCCACCAGCCGATCCTGCCACTCGCCTTCGCTGTCCGTGTGCACGGGGGCGTTCAGGCTCTGGTCAGGTGCTGCCAGGAGGCGGTTCATGCGGATGACATCGGGCTCCGGCACGTCCAACGCGCGGGCGATCTTTGCCACCTGCCCGGGTTGCAGATCGCCACTATCAATGGCCTGCATCTGACCCTTCAGACGCCGCAGGTTGAAGAACAGCTTCTTCTGGGCGTTTGTGGTGCCGATCTTCACCACCGACCACGAGTGCAGGATGTGTTCCTGGATCGCCGCCCGGATCCACCACATGGCGTAAGTGGCGAAGCGGAAGCCGCGGTCCGGGTCGAAGCGCTTCACCGCCTGCATCATCCCGACATTGCCTTCGCTTATGAGGTCGCTCATTGGCAGGCCGTACCCGCGATAGCCAATGGCGATCTTCGCCACGAGGCGCAGATGCGAGGTGACGAGCTTATGCGCGGCTTCGGTGTCCTGGCGGTCGCGCCAGCGACGAGCGAGTGCCGCTTCCTCCTCGGGCGCGAGCATGGGGAATTTCTGAATCTCCTGCAGGTATCGCGGGAGGTTGCCTTCAGGGGCGATATTCCAGACGGCAGAGGCCATGACGTGTTCCTTCACTGGCTATCGCCCGCAACGTTAGACAGCACCATTCGCCAAGTCTTTGCTCTCAACTGAATAGATCTGAGAAATCCAAGACGCGCACCGATCAGTAAGTTGCGCTGCGGCCTACCGTGAAAAGATCTGCAATTTTCTGAAATGCCCTCTATAGCGGCGATCGATGGCCCCTTCCCACAAACCGCCGGCAAGCACCGCGTTCGGTCATTTCCAGGAGGCGGGGCCCAGTTCCTGAAGATGCGGATCGAGCCGCGCACCAGCTTCCACGGCTGGTGCGCGGCCATTGCGCCCTGCAGCAGTTCGTGCGCGAGGACGACGCAAGTGCACGATCTGCTAGTGTCCCGGTTCGGAAGTTCGTCACGCCTTGGGCGTGCTCCTCCCACGACGTGCTGAAATCAGCCGCTTTACGAACTTCCGAACCGATAAGGCTAGTAAGACTTTGTTTTCTAGTGTGGTTTGATGGTTCCGAAGTCCGCGTCACGTTTTGCATGTTGGTGTAAAGGACCGAGGCGTGCACGGAGATCCCATTCCCCGATTCGCATTGCCCTAGCGCATCGGTCAAGGTGTCATGTGCGCATTAATAAGGACCACCGGCAAAGACTGCGGTCCCAAATATTCTCGTGGAGTAGGCGACCTGTAGTTGCATGGCCATGAAACCGCCACAGGAGATGCCTGCTACCGTCACGGCATTCGGGTTCACGTTGAGGCAGTTTCCACAACTACCGTGAGTTGAGTTGGACTGGCTGTCAGCCGGTTCGCCTCGGTCTCATCTCTGAGATTTGCGGCAACGGAGATGATGTTGGACGGCAGGATTTTGGCCATGATCGCGACCGTGATCGAGTGCTGCGAGGA
>DASQVN010000127.1:0-6103 GCA_035640755.1 Rhodopila sp. | reverse complement strand
GAGCAGCCTGATGCGCACGCCGGACATGCGGAGGTAGGTCAGGAGCTGGGCTTCGTGGACGGGGAGCAGTTCGGCAATTGCTTTGACTTCGATAACGACCTTGTCCTCGATAAGCAGATCCGCGCGGAACCCTACCGGGAGCGTCTTGCCCTCGAAGGTGACAGGTATTGGCGCTTCGCGCTGGTGGCTTATGCCCGCCTCTGTCAATTCGTCCGACAGACACTCCGTATAGACGGACTCCAGCAACCCCGGCCCGATTGCCTTGTGTACGCCGATCGCGAGCCCAATGACACGGCTCGTCAGGTCACGCGATTCCAGCATATTTCCGCTCCGTGGCTCTCCGTCGTCTTCCGTGTTCTCCGTGGTGAATCTTAAAATCCAGTAAACCCAAGAGGAACGCCCCCATGACCCCCATAACCCGCCGCACCACCCTGGCCGGCCTCACAGCCGCTACAGCGACCAGAGCCCGCGCCCAGGCCCCGAAGGAAGTAAAGATCGCCATACTCGTCCCCCTCTCCGGCCCGTGGGCTCGGCAGGGCATCCTGGAGCAGATGGGCGCGCGCATGGCCGTCGATGACGTCAATAACGCCGGCGGCATCAAGTCGATGGGCGGCGCTCGGCTGAAGCTCGTTGAATACGATACGCAGGACAGCGCGGAGAAGGCCAAGGACGGGGCCCAGCGCATGGTGGCGCAGGAGCCTGATCTGGTCGGCGGGTTCGGCTGCTGGCTTTCCACCTTCACGTTGGCGGCGACCGAGGTGACGGAACGGGCCGAGTTGCCGTGGCTGACGCTGTCCTATTCCGACCTGATCACCGGGCGCGGCTACAAGTATGTGTTCCAGTCCTCGCCCACGGCCGACCAGCAGGCCAAGGAGCTGCTGCCGATGATCGTTGATCTGGCGCAGACGGCGTCGGGCAAGCGGCCGAAGAAGTTTGCCTATATCGGCGACAACACGGCCGCGTCGGTCAGCTTCATGAAGACCATCCGCAGCCAGGCTGCGACGGACCTGGGCCTCACGCTGGTTGCGGATGAGGTCTATACGCCGCCGCTGACGGATGCCACTACGATGGTGCAGCACATCCGCTCTACCCGGCCGGATTTCGTGGGGTTCCAGTCGACCAACGTGCCTGACGACAAGATGCTGGTCGACAAGTTCGCGGAGTTCAACCTGCGGAGCGACCGGCTGCCCAAGATCGGCGGCGGCGGGCACTGGGCGGTGCCGGAACTGCTGAACGTCGCGGGGGCGGAGAACCTGGAGGGGGTGATGGTCGGGCTGGCCAACTGGCCCGGCAAGCGGCAGGCCGATCTGGAGAAGCGCTTCATCGAACGCACCAAGGAGCCGTGGTTCGGGCATGACTCGATCTTCGCCTATGTCCACGTGATGATTCTGAAGGAGGCGCTGGAGCGCGCCGGGGTTGCGGATCGGCGCAAGGTGAACGAAGCGATCCACCAGATGGACATGACCGATGGCCCGGCGCTGTTCTTCCCGGACGCGCGGCTGAAATACGATGCGCAGGGCCGCCGTGTCGGCGCCAAGCTGTGCATCGTGCAGTGGCGCAGCGGCAAGCCGGTGCCGGTGTTTCCGCAGGAGATTGCGACGCAGGAGGTGCTCTGGCCGAAGGTGTAGGGGGTGCGGGTCAGTTCAGGAAGATCTTTCCCGGATTCATGATGCCGCGCGGGTCGAGCGCCTGCTTGACCGAGCGCATCACGGCGAGCGCCTCGGGCCCGTGCTCCTGCACCAGGAATTCGCGCTTGCCGACACCGACGCCGTGCTCTCCGCTGCATGATCCGCCGAGGGCCAGCGCCCGGGCGACGATCTTGCGGTCGAGCTCCCAGGCGCGCGCGAGCCCGTCGGGCTCATCGGGCACCAGGATGACGGTGTGGAAGTTGCCGTCGCCGACATGGCCGACGATCGGGGCGGTCAGGCCCGAGGCGGCGATGTCCTGCTTGGCGCCGAGGATTGCCTCGGTGAGCCGGGAGATCGGCACGATGGCGTCGGTGGCGATGCCGCGATGGCCCGGCTTCAGCGCCAGGCACGCCCAGTAGGCGTCGTGACGCGCCTGCCAGAGCTTGTTGCGTTCGGCCGGGTCGGCGGCCCAGCGGAAACCCTGGCTGCCGAACCCGGCCGCGATGTCCTCGGCCTGGCGAGCCTGTTCGGCGACACTGGCCTCGGTGCCGTGGAACTCGAAGAACAGGGTCGGGGAGGCGGACAGTCCTTCCAGCTTCGAGTAGCGGATGCAGGCCTGCATCTGCACGTCGTCCAGCAGCTCCATCCGCGCGACGGGGATGCCCATCTGCAGCACGGCGATCACCGTATCGACGGCGCCGGCGAGGTCGGGGAACTGGCAGGTGGCCGCGGAGATCGCCTCCGGAATGCCGTGCAGGCGCAACTGGATTTCGGTGATGATGCCGAGCGTGCCCTCGGAGCCGAGGAACAGGCGGGTGAGGTCGTAGCCGTTGGCGCCCTTGCGGGCGCGGCCGCCGGTGCGGATCACCCGGCCGTCCGCCAGCGCGACGGTGAGGCCGAGGACAATTTCGCGCATCGTGCCGTAGCGCACCGCGTTGGTGCCCGAGGCGCGGGTGCCGCACATGCCCCCGATGGTGCAGGCGGCGGTGCCGGGATCGACCGGGAAGAACAGGCCGGAATCACGCAGATGCGTGTTGAGCTGTGTCCGGGTCACGCCCGCCTCCACACGGCAGTCCATGTCGGGCTGGCTGACGTCGATGATCCGGGTCATGCGGGAGAGATCGATGGTGATGCCGCCGCGCACCGGGGTTACGTGCCCTTCGAGGGAGGTGCCGGCGCCCCAGGGGACCACCGGCACATGTTCATTGTTGCACAGTGCGAGGATGCGCGCGGCTTCCTGGGTGGTTTCGATGAAGGCCACAGCGTCGGGCAGGGCGGGTGGATGGGTGTCCTCGCCATGGGAGTGCTGCTCGCGCAGTGCCGCGGTGGTGGACAGGCGGTCGCCCAGCAGATCGCGGGCGGCCTGGATGACGGTTTCGACGGGCATGGCAGGTCCTGAACGGCTTTCCCCGACGCAGGAATGGCGCCGCCGGGGCGGCTTGTCCAGCATGCGTGTTTTATTTCGTGCGCGGCCGCATGTTGCGCGCCGTTGGCAGCCCAGCGCGCACCCGGTCGTCCGTTCGGGCCGCCGGTATCAGAACCGTTCGTGCAGGCCGCGGTGCTGGTAATACTCGGGCGATTGCCGGCAGGCCGGGATCAAGCGGGCGGCGCTGAATGCGGTGTGGCGGATGGCGGCCTCGGCCGGGAGGCGGAGCCCGTGGAACATGGTGGCGACGATCAGGACGACGGCGATCAGGGGCTTGATCTTCAGCCGGGGCGGCGTGCCGGTCAGGTGCAGCAGCGCGGTGGCACCCATCATGCCGATGATGCCGCCGACGATGACCTCGGGGATCGTGTGCGCCCCGAGTACGAGGCGGGTGATGCCGATAACCACCGCGGCCAGCAGTGCCGCGGGCATGATGGTGCGCAGCCGTCCGGTCAGCATGACCGCGAGGCCGCCGGCGGTGACGGTTGCCGCGGCGACGTGGCCGCTTGGGCTATAGAGGTCCAGCGGGCTGAACACCGGGGTGCAGCCCAGGAACATCAGCTTGGCGAACAGGATGGCGGTGAAGGTAGCGCCCACCACCGCCATCCAGATCATCGCGCCGCGGCGCCAGCCCTGCCAGAGCAGGGCGGCGGCGACAGCAAGAACCATGGGCAGGATCACTGCCTGGTCGGCAAAATCGGTCAGGTATCTCACGCGCGGTTTCTTAACCGAAAACCGTTAACGAAGGGTTCAGATTTTTATCAGGCGGCACGGCCGGCGGTTCCCCTTTGCGTGAATTTACCCGATCATGCCGCCCCCATGTGAAAGGATCCGCCCATGCGTTGGCTTGTCCTGGCCCTGGCCCTGCTGATTGCGCCGGCTGAAGCGGCGCCGCAATGGATGACGCTGCCGCCGACGCCAAGCCTTCCCAAGGCCGAGCGCAGCGGGCTGGCGGCGGTGAACGGCATCCGGATCTGGTATGCGGTGTTCGGCCATGGCGAGCCCGTGATCCTGCTGCATGGCGGCATGGCCAACGCAAACTACTGGGGGAACCAGGTTCGGGCGCTCAAACCCCGTTACCAGGTCATCGTGATGGACAGCCGCGGGCATGGGCGCAGCAGCCGCGACGCCACGCCGTACGGCTACGACCTGATGGCGTCCGACGTGATCGGGCTGATGGATTTCCTGAAGCTTCGCAAGGCGGCGATCGTCGGCTGGAGCGATGGGGCGATCATCGGGCTGGACATCGCCATGCATCACCCGGATCGGGTGAGCAAGCTGTTTGCGTTTGCCGCCAACTCCGACCCCTCGGGGGTTGCCGATATTGCGAACAGCCCGGTATTCAATGCCTTCATTGCCCGTGCCGAGGGCGAGTATCGCGCGCTGTCGCCCACGCCGAACGGGTTCAAGGACTTCCTGAGCCAGATCGAGAAGATGTGGCAGACCCAGCCGAACTGGACGGCAGAGCAGCTTGGCTCGATCCATGTGCCGACATGGATCGTCGATGCCGACCATGACGAGGCGATCAAGCGGGAGAACACTGAATTCATGGCAGCGCATATACCGGACGCGGGTCTGCTGCTGCAGCCGGAGGTCAGCCATTTCTCATTCCTGCAGGACCCGGCGCAGTTCGATGCCGACGTGCTGCATTTCCTGGCGCACGTGAAGAGCAAGTAGGGGAGGGTTCGGATGGAGGATATCCAGCACCGCTTCATCGAGACGAACGGCATCCGCATGCACATTGCGGAGAAGGGCCGTGGTCCGTTGGTCGTGATGTGCCACGGTTTTCCGGAGTCCTGGTATTCCTGGCGGCACCAGCTCGATGCGCTGGCCGCCGCCGGGTTCCACGCCGTGGCGCCGGACATGCGCGGCTATGGTCAGACCGACGCGCCCGAGGCGATCGACCAGTACACCCTGCTGCACCTGGTCGGCGACATGGTCGGGCTGCTCGACGCGCTGGGTGAGCCGGTGGCGGTGATTGCCGGGCATGACTGGGGGGCGCCGGTCGCGTGGCATGCGGCGCTGCTGCGGCCTGACCGCTTCCGCGCCGTGATCGGCCTCAGCGTGCCATACCGGCCGCGCGGTTCGGTGCGGCCGACGACGGTGATGCCGAAGACCGATGATGCGGTGTTCTATCAGCTGTATTTCCAGACGCCCGGCGTGGCGGAGGCGGAGCTGGAGAGCGACATTCCGGGGTATGTGCGCGGCATCCTGTATTCGAACTCCGGTGACGCGCCGCGCAGCCCGACCGACCCGGCGGAACGGGGCAATGTCGGCATGGTACCGCGCGATGGCGGCCTGAAGGCGCGGCTGGCCAGTCATATGGCCGATCCGAAGGACCTCCCGGCGTGGCTGACCGAGGACGATGTCGCCTTCTACACCGGCGAATTTACCCGCACCGGCTTTCGCGGCGGGCTGAACTGGTACCGCAACATCGACCGCAACTGGGAGTTGCTGGCACCGTTTGCTGGGGCGAAGGTCACAGTGCCGGCACTGTATGTCGCCGGCGACCGTGACCTTGTGCTGGCGTTTCCGGGCGCGGACCAGATGATTGCCAACCTGGCGCAGGTGGTGCCCCAGCTTCGGCCGAGTGTCATCCTGCCCGGCTGCGGACACTGGACCCAGCAGGAGCGCGCCAAGGAGGTATCGGCGGCGATGCTGGGGTTCCTGAAGGGGCTGTAGGCCACGCCGGTGCGGGCCATGGATTGCACGCCAACATACAACGCCCCATGAGTCAGGGGAGATGATTCAGCACCAGACAGGAGGTTGCGGCATGCGGGACGGGGGCTTCTGCTGATGGCCTATCCATCCGCCGACACTCTCCCATTGGGCTTTGCGCATCTGGTGCGTCCGGTCAAGCAGGCGATTGCCGGGCAGGTGGTCGCGCTGTTCAACGACCGCGCACGCGGCGAGAAGCCGGTGCGGCGGCAGCCTGACGGTTTGTTCGGCCGTGACGCCGTCGCATGGCGGGTGCATGGTGATGTCACCTGCATGATGGTGGGTGGCATCGCTGCACTGTTGCTGCAGATGCTGCATCCTGCGGTTCTGG
>DASQVN010000126.1:0-4468 GCA_035640755.1 Rhodopila sp. | reverse complement strand
CCTCGGACATCGTCTCCTCGGCCGCCACCCCCGCGGACGCCGCCATCAACGCGCTGCTCGACCGCTTCATGTCCGCATGCGGCCAGACCCCATACGGCCAGACCCCGCGGCCCGGCGCCACCGCCACGCAGAAACCCGCCTCGCTCCGCCAAACCGTGCTGCAAGGCACCGCTATGCCGCGCTCAGCCAGCGGAACGCGTTAGTCCAACTCCATCCACCCCCTCACCGACCGCTTCGTGCCTTCGTGACTTCGTGGTGGATTAACAACAGTATCCCCCCGCACCGCCCCCACCAATCAGCCACCCTCACCAACGCAGCCGCCCTCTACACAAACCGCCTCAGCGCGCCGCCGCCGGCCGGCGCAGCGCCCAGAACGCCACACTGCCCGCGGCATAGAACAGGATGGAGAGCCAGAACGCCACGCGGTAGCTGCCGGTCACGTCGAAGACCCATCCCGCCATCCAGGAGCCGCCAGCCGCACCCAGCCCGGTGCCGATCGTGATCACCCCCAGGATGGTGCCGAGGTTGGGGCCAGGAAACAGGTCCGCGGTCTTTGCCGTGATCGCCGGCCCCCGCGCACCCCAGGTCAGGCCGAAGAAGCAGGCATGCAGCCACAGCAGCACATGCTGATCCGGCGCTGTGATCATCAGCCCGAACGCCACCCCAAGGATCGAGGTGCCATAGGTCACAACGGCCGACAGCTCCCGCCCGATGTAGTCCGAGATCGTGCCGGTCAGGATCACCCCCGGCAGCGACAGGAACGCACCCATCCCCAGCACGCCGGCGGCATACAGTTGGTCGAAGCCGATATTCACCGCGAAGGCAAGCTGGTGCAGCGCCACCAGGAAGCTGCCCAGGCCGGTGAACATGTAGACCGCGAACAGCAGCCAGAAATGCGGCGTGCGGATCGCCTGCCCCAACGTCCAGCCCTCGCCGTCGGCCGCTCGGCGCGACGCCCCCTGCCCCACGCCGCGGAACAGCCCGGCAAGCGGCAGCAGGATCACTCCCATGAACACGCCCTGCCACAGATACGCGCCGCGCCAGCCAAGCTGGTTGATCATCACCGTCGCCACCGGCGCCGAGAACGCCCGCGCAAACCCGTTCGCCGACTGCACGACCGACACCGCCATGCCCCGGTTGCGCACGAAATAGCGCGACAGCAGCGGCACGAACACAACCAGCCCGAGGCAGTTCGCCCCCAGCGTCATCACCACGCCATACAGCAGCACGATGTGCCACAGCGCCGAGGCCCAGGCGTTCGCCACCAGGCCCGTGGTGAGCAGCACGCCGCCGATCAGCACCAGCCGCATCGGCCCCAGCCGGTCCACCAGCCAGCCGACCAGAGGCGAACTCGCCCCGCTCACCATCTGCGACACCGAATACGCCACCGACACCTCCGCCCGGCTCCAGCCGAACGCCTGGATGAAGGTGACCAGGAACACGGTGTAGGCGTGCATGTACCCGGCGCCGATCGCAAACGTGCCGAACGCCGCGGCCAACAGCAGCCAGGCACGCGCGGAAGAAAGGGGCTTGAGCTCGGACATCGGGCCAGCATGTCCGCCCCGCCCGATGAAGGCCAGCCCCACCAAGGTCAACCCTATAACGGCCAACCCTGGACCCGCCCCGCCGCGTATTGCAGGCTGCCGCCAACGTTCCAGGAGGACGCCCAGGAGGACGCAATGCCAGACCTCTCCCACAGCCATGCCCAATGGGGGCCGGCCGACCAGATCGGCGCAGCCAACCTGCTGACCGTCGAGAAGCGCCTCGCCGCGCTTGCCCTGGCGCGTCAGGGGCAGGTCTTCGACCTCAGCCATGAGATCTACATGGGCGCGCCGTTCATGCCGCCGAACCAGACGCCGTTCCTGATGTCGATCTTCGGCTCCTGGCGCCACACCATCGCGCGTCGGCGCCGGATGGGTGCGACGAACGACGCCGGCACCAACCTCGAGCGCATCGAGATGACCGCGCATGTCGGCACCCATATCGACGCGCTCGGCCACTTCTCGAAGGGCGACATGCTCTACAACAACACACCCGCCGCCGATGTCGTCACCGACTGGGGGCTGGAGCGGCTCGGTATCGAGCATGCGCCGCCGATGATCACCCGCGGCGTGCTGTTCGACGTCGCCGAAAGCCAGGGCGGGCCGCACATGCTGCCGGGACAGATCGTTTCGACCGACCATCTGAAGCGCGCCGCCGACGCGGGCGGCTTCGCCATCGAGCCCGGCGACATCGCCCTGATCCGCACTGGCTGGGGCCGCCTGTTCGGCCAGGACAACGCCCGCTATGTCGAAGGCGAGCCCGGCATCGATGTCGCCGCGGCAAAATGGCTGATCGAGCAGGGCATCACCGCCATCGGCGCCGACAACATGGCGGTCGAGGTCCTGCCCAACCCGGCCAGGCACCTGATGATGCCGGTGCATCAATACGCGCTGGCGGAATGCGGGGTCTACCTGATCGAGAACCTGGCGCTGGAGGAACTGGCCGCGAACCGCATCCACACCGGCTGCCTCATCCTGCTCGCCACCAGGATCCGCGGCGCGACCGGCGCCCCGGTACGCCCGGTTCTGCTGATCTGAAACCAACCACCCTGGGCAATGACCCTTCCCGTCACGCCGGCCACCAAACCCTCAGGATTACATCCAGTATTGCCACACCCGCGCCTTCAGCTCCTCCAGCCGTTCGCCCACCGGCCGCCGCTCCCACCTGGCGAGCTGCACCGGCCGGGACGCGCTCATGTAGTCCTGCAGCACCCGTTCGACCTGACCCGCGATGTCGTGGCCCAGCATGATGGCATCGGCCTCGTTGTTGAACACCACGCTGCGCCGGTCGAGATTGGAGGAGCCGACGACCGTCCAGGTATCATCAACCACCGCCAGTTTGGAGTGCAGCACCGCGTCATGCATCTCGTAGATGCGCACGCCGGCCTCCAGCAGGTCGCCGTAGCTGGCGCGGGCGGCATAGACGGCGCTCTCCACATCGCTGAACGCCGGCGTCACGACCCGCACATCGAGCCCGCGGCGTGCCGCTCGGCGGAGCTGCCGGCGCTCCTCCTCCGGCGGCACGAAATAGCCGCTGGAGAGCCACACCCGCCGGGTGGCGTGCGCGATGGCGGTCAGCAGCGACGCATAGTAGAGCGGCTGCTCCTCGCCCGGGGAGGAACCGATGATCCGCACGGTCTGCACCCCGACGCGCGGCAACGTCGGGTAGTAGAGCGCCTGCTCGACCGGCGGGGCCTTCTGCTCCCGCCACGTGCCGAAGAACAGCTTCTGCAGTTCGGCGACCGCCGGCCCTTCGATCTGCACGGCGACATCCCGCCAGTACGCCTTGCTGGAATCGCCGTCCGCCGGCACCCCGGCCGAGGGCGGGTTCTCATACACCTTGTCCAGGTTCACCCCGCCGGTGAAGCCGGTCCGCCCGTCGACCACCATGATCTTGCGGTGGTCGCGATGGTTCGGCGCCCACCCTGCCCTGGCCTGCAACGGATTGAGCGGGTTGAACACGTTCACCCTGGCTCCGGCACGCCGCAGGCTGTCGGGAAACGTCCCCGGCGTGCCGCTCGAGCCAAACGCATCGTAGCTGATGTTGACCCGCACACCCGCCGCGAGCCGGTCCAGCAGGACATCGCCCAGCAATCGTCCGTCGCACGCGACATTTTCGAAGGTGAAATACTCCAGGTTGATGCTGTCCGTGGCGGCCTGCATCGCCCGGAACATGGCGCGGAAAGCTGCCTGGCCGCCGTCCAGCAGGCTGATCGCGTTGCCCGTGACGAGGGGGCTGGCGGACAGCGCGCGCTGCAGCTCGAACTGCTTCTGCAGCTCGCCGCCGGGATAGCCGCTGTCGGCCGCCGGCGTCGGAGCCGGCTGACCCACGGCTCGCGGCGGGTCGCCGAGCCCGGCGATGACCGGCATCGATGCGCACCCCGAGACCAACCCGGCGGTTGCGAGCGCCACCATGTCCCGGCGGGTGATCACCACACGTCCCTCCCAAACTGCTGCCCGACGGTTGATGGCCGACGTTGCTGCCCGACCGGGCCGGAACATGGGCGCTGATCGCGGTAGGGAACAGCGCAACGCGCACACGTTTTCGTCAAACCTGCATCAATTCGCTGACCACAATGGAACGTGCACCACCCTCAGGTATTTCGGCAAGTTATCTGGTTGCAATGATAAATAAGTGTTACAGACCCCACGATACAGCCGTAGAATCAATCCTGGTCAGATCAGACCGGACGTCGCCTGCAACAGAAACGGACAGAGACACATCTGGCTGCTACCCCCCTTGTGGAGGCGACGGTGACTCGCCCATTGGGCACGGCGGCGCCTCTGACCTGTCGCAACCGAAACACGATTCGTTGAGTTTGGGGGTTGCAACTCGTCGCGAAACCGTGTTCAATCCTGCCCTGGAGCAGATCCGGCATCGAACCCTCAGCGTTCATTTCCGCGCCGTAGCGGCAGCCGGGATGCGA
>DASQVN010000125.1:0-2260 GCA_035640755.1 Rhodopila sp. | reverse complement strand
TCGGGGGTGCCGGCTTGGCGCCGCTCGATGTGCGCCTCGGTGGCGATCTCGCCGGGCAGGGTGGCCTCGGCGGCCACGGTTTCCACCACGACCGGGCGGCCGGGGGTGGCGAAGCCGAAGCGGGCACGGTGGGCGGCGGTGAAGTCGGCGCGCAGCGTATCGAGATCGCGCAGGGGGACGATCAGGGCGGCCTCGGTGCCGGCGTAGCGGAGGTGGACGGAGCAGGCGGTGCTGACCGTGTCCGGCCGCGCACCCTGCTCGACCAGGGCGGCGACGGCGTCGGCGGCGAGCTTGGCCGCGAGGTCATTGACCTCGGGCATGGTCTCGGCGCCGAGGGGGATTTCGACCGCCTGCTGCTTCATCGCGGTCTGGTCGGCGAGGCCCATCCCGTAGGCGGAGAGCACGCCGGCATACGGGTGGATGAAGACGGTTTCCATGCCCAGCGCGTCGTCGACCAGGCAGGCATGCTGGCCGCCGGCGCCGCCGAAGCATTGGAGGGCGAAGCGGGTGACGTCGTGGCCCTTCTGCACCGAGACCTGTTTGATCGCATTAGCCATGTTGGCGACGGCGATCTGCAGGAAGCCTTCGGCGACCTGCTGCGGGGTCTTGCCGATCTGGCGGGCGAGTTCGGTGAATTTCGCGGCGACGATGTCGGCATCGAGCGGTTGGTCGCCGTTCGGGCCGAAGATGGCGGGGAAGTGCTTCGGCTGGATTTTTCCGACGCAGACGTTGGCGTCGGTGACGGTGAGCGGCCCGCCGCGGCGGTAGCAGGCGGGGCCGGGGTTGGCGCCTGCCGAGTCGGGGCCGACCCGCATGCGGGCGCCGTCGAAATGCAGGATCGAGCCGCCGCCGGCCGCCACCGTGTTGATCGCCATCATCGGCGCGCGCATGCGGACGCCGGCGATGGCGGTTTCGAACGCGCGCTCGAACCCGCCGGCATAGAGGGCGACGTCGGTGGAGGTGCCGCCCATGTCGAAGCCGATGATCCGGTCGAGGCCGGCCATGCCGGCGGTACGCGCGGCGCCGACGATGCCGCCGGCGGGGCCGGAGAGGATGGCGTCCTTGCCCTGGAAGGCGTGCGCTTCCGCCAGCCCCCCGTTCGACTGCATGAAGAACAGCCGCGTGCCGGTCAGTTCCGAGGCGACCTGATCGACGTAACGGCGCAGGATGGGGGAGAGGTAGGCGTCAACCACCGTGGTGTCGCCGCGCGGCACCAGGCGGAGCAGCGGGCTGACGGCGTGGCTGGCGGAAACCTGGGTGAAGCCCACCTGGCGGGCGAGTTCGGCGACGCGCTGCTCCTGCGCCGGGTATTTCCAGGCGTGAATCAGGACGATGGCGCAGGCGCGGATGCCGTCGCTGTGCGCTCTCGTCAGGATTTCGGTAATGGCGGGTTCGTCGAGGGCTTCGATTTCGGTGCCGTCGATGCCGACGCGGCCGGGGATTTCGGCGACCTGCTCATACAGCATGCTGGGCAGGGTGATGGCGAGGTCGAACAGGCGCGGGCGTGCCTGGTTGCCGATGCGGAGCGCGTCGGCGAAGCCGCGGTTGACGAGCAGCAGGGTGCGGTCGCCCTTGCGCTCCAGCAGCGCATTGGTGGCGACGGTGGTGCCCATCTTTACGGCCTCGATCCGGCCGGGCGGGATGGGGGCGTCAAGCGGGATGCCGAGGACGGTCTTGATGCCGGGGATGGCGGCGTCCGTGTAGCGTTCCGGGTTTTCCGAGAGCAGCTTGTGGGTGGTCAGGGTCCCGGACGGGTCGCGGGCGACGATGTCGGTGAAGGTGCCGCCGCGGTCGATCCAGAACTGCCACATGGCCGGTGTTCCCTGCGTTTGATGCGGGCGCATCTGGGCAAGGTGCGGGGCGGAGGGCAAGCCCCCTGGCTGAAACCAGACGGGATCGGGCGTGGAGCGGGTGACGGGAATCGAACCCGCACAGCCAGCTTGGAAGGCTGGGACTCTACCATTGAGCTACACCCGCGGGCTGGGCGGACACTAGCGGCGGGCGGCGGCGGTTGCAATCGTTGAGCTGTGTGGCGCGGCTGGCTGCTGCACGGACCGTGCGCAGATGGCCGGGTCAGGCCCGGCCACGACGTTGGGGTCCGGCCATAACGTTGGGGGTCCGGCCGCAACGTTGGGGGGTCCGGCAGTGACGCTGGAGTTGGGGTGCGCGTGGCGGTCGAGGGGGCCGGGGGTTACGCGCCGGCGGGCTTGGCTTCGCGGCGGCGGCGGTGGAGGATGAACTCGGTGTAGCCGTTGGGTTG
>DASQVN010000124.1:0-5803 GCA_035640755.1 Rhodopila sp. | reverse complement strand
AAGATGCAGAAGAATGCCGCCGAGTCGGTGATGCCGACCATCACCTACGACAACCAGCGCTACTCGACGCTGAGCCAGATCAACGCCGGCAATGTCGGCAAGCTGCAGGTGGCCTGGACGTTCTCGACCGGCGTGCTGCGCGGGCATGAGGGTGCGCCGCTGGTAATCGGCGATGTGATGTACGTGCATGCACCGTTCCCCAACACGGTGTTCGCCCTTGATCTGAACAACCAGGGCAAGATCCTCTGGAAGTATGAGCCGAAGCAGGATCCGAACGTCATTCCGGTGATGTGCTGCGACACGGTGAACCGCGGGGTCGCCTACGGTGACGGCAAGATCTTCCTGCACCAGGCGGATACCACGCTGGTGGCGCTGGATGCGAAGACCGGCAAGGTGGTGTGGTCGGTGAAGACGGATGATCCGTCGAAGGGCGCCACCGGCACCGATGCGCCGATGGTGGTGAAGGACAAGGTGCTGGTTGGCGTGTCGGGCGGTGAGTTCGGGGTGCGCGGCTGGCTGGCCGCCTATTCGACCAAGGACGGGCACCAGGTCTGGCGTGCCTACTCGGAAGGGCCGGACAGTGACCTGCTGATCGATCCGCAGAAGACCACTTCGTTGGGCAAGCCGGTCGGCGCCGACAGCAGCCCGAAGAGCTGGCAGGGCGACCAGTGGAAGATCGGCGGCGGCGATACCTGGGGCTGGTACTCGTACGACCCGCAGCTCAACCTGATCTACTACGGGAGCGGCAATCCCTCGACCTGGAACCCGAAGCAGCGGCCGGGCGACAACAAGTGGTCGATGACCATCTTCGCGCGCGATCCCGATACCGGGATGGCGAAGTGGGTCTACCAGATGACGCCGCATGACGAATGGGACTATGACGGCGTCAACGAAATGATCCTGGCGGACCAGCAGATCAACGGCCAGATGCGGCATCTGCTGGTGCATTTCGATCGCAACGGGTTCGCCTACACGCTGGACCGCGGGACCGGGGAACTGCTGGTGGCGGCGAAATACGATCCGGCGGTGAACTGGGCGACCAAGGTCGACATGGACAAGAACAGCCCGAACTACGGGCGCCCGGAAGTCGTCGCCGAGTATTCAACCGAGCATGGCGGCGAGGATGCCAATACGCAGGGCATCTGCCCGGCGGCGCTGGGCACCAAGGATGAGCAGCCGGCCGCGTTCTCACCGGATACCGGGCTGTTCTATGTGCCGACCAACCATGTCTGCATGGACTATGAGCCGTTCCGCGTCTCCTACACCGCCGGCCAGCCCTATGTCGGCGCGACGCTGTCGATGTATCCGGCCCCGGGCGGCAACAACATGGGCAACTTCATTGCCTGGGACGCCAGACAGGGCAAGATCGTCTGGTCGGACCCGGAGCCGTTCTCGGTGTGGTCCGGCGCGCTGGCGACCAAGGGCGGCGTGGTGTTCTACGGCACGCTGGAAGGCTACCTGAAGGCGGTCGATGCCAAAACCGGGAAGGAACTCTACAGCTTCAAGACCCCGTCCGGCATCATCGGCAACGTCATGACCTATGAGCACGCCGGCAAGCAGTATGTGGCGGTGCTGTCGGGTGTCGGCGGCTGGGCCGGCATCGGGCTTGCCGCCGGGTTGACCGATCCGCATGCGGGCCTGGGTGCCGTCGGCGGCTATGCCGCGCTGAACGACTACACCTCCCTCGGCGGCTCACTGACCGTGTTCCAGCTGCCGCCGAGCTAGGCGGGACTGGCTTACTCCTGTAACCATGCCGCGGCCCCGGAGCCTGACCATGCTCCGGGGTCCGCGGCCATATGTCCGATATCAGGAATGACAACGTGCAGCGACCCTTGCGTGTAACCGCGATCTCAACGGCGATTTCCCTGGCTGCCCTGACGGTTTCGGCAGGCGTCATGCCGGCTCTGGCAGCCGACCCGGGGGCAGCCAGTCCGGGGACCGACGGTGCGGGTGACCCGACGGCGGTGAAGTCCGACAGCGGCCTGTGGACGGACAAGGATGGCAACCCGACCTTCAAGGTGGAGAAGGACGGTACCGTCGACTGGGGCACCTATATCGGGTTCACCCGGTATTCGGCGGAGTGCCTGCGCTGCCACGGGCCGGATGGCCTGGGCTCGACCTACGCGCCGTCGCTGGTGGATTCGCTGAAGCACCTGAGCTTCCCGGACTTCTATGCCACGGTGGCGAGCGGCAAGCAGGCAGTGTCCTCGGCGCAGAACCTGGTGATGCCGGCACTCGGGCAGGACAAGAACGTGATGTGCTTCATCAACCAGATCTATAGCTATCTGCGGGCGCGCAGCGACGATGCGGTGGGGCGCGGGCGGCCCGAGAAGCATGCATCGAAGCCCGAAGGGTATGAGAAGTCCGTTGACGCGTGCATGGGGTAGGGCGGTGATGCGGTCCGCGCACAGGATGCGTTGCTGGCAATTCGTTGCGCTACTGGTTGTTGGGGGGCTGGGACCGCTGGTTGCCCAGCGCGTGGCGGCGCAGGCGCCGGGGCTTGGCGCCTCGGTCGAGCTGGTTGATCCCAATGCGTTCCGCGTCTGCGCCGATCCGCATGACATGCCGCTTTCCGATGAGAAGGGCGAGGGGTTCGAGAACAAGGTGGCGGCACTGTTCGCGCAGAAGCTGAACGAGCCAACCAGCTACACCTACTTCCCACAGGTCATCGGGTTCGTGCGCAACACGCTGAACGCGCTGCGCTGCGACGTGATCATGGGCACGGCGGTGGGTGACACGACGGTGCAGACCACCAACCCGTACTATCACACCACCTACGCGCTGATCTTCCGTCCCAGTAACGGTCTCGACGGCGTGGACGCGCTTGGCGATCCGCGGCTGAAAGGCAAGCATATCGGTGTGGTTGCCGGCACGCCGCCGGCCTCGATCATGGCGCGCCACGGGCTGATGGGCGACGCCAAGCCGTATCCGCTGACTGTCGATACGCGTGTCACGTCATCGCCCGAGATGATGGCGAACGATGTTGTCAGCGGGCAGATCGATGCCGGCGTGCTATGGGGTCCGATGGCGGGCTACTACGCCAGACAGGTGTCGCCGCACCTGACCGTGGTGCCGCTGCTGAAGGAGGAGATTCCCCTGGATTTCCGCATCGCCATGGGGGTGCGGCGGACCGACCAGGAATGGAAGCGCAAGCTCAACCGGCTGATCGCGGAGAACCAGGGGGAGATCGACACGATCCTGGCGAGCTACGGCGTGCCGCTGCTGGACGAGCAGGGACACCTGAAGCCGCCATGATCCCGCGGCGCGCTGTGCTGGCCGCGTTTGCGGGCCTGCTGGCAGGTGCAGCGCCAGACGAACCGCTGGACTACCGGATGGAGGAGTACCGCGCGCCGACGCCCGCGACGCTGCGCGGCGCGACGGTGCTCGACACGGCGCAGGCGCACGCGTTGTGGGTGCAGCGGCAAGCAGTGTTCGTCGATGTGCTGCCGCAGCCGCCGCGGCCGCCGAACCTGCCCGCGGCGACGATCTGGCGCCCTCGGCCACGGCACGACATTCCAGGCAGCCTCTGGCTGCCCGATACCGGCTACGGGGCGCTGGCGCCGGTCATGGACGCGTATTTCCGGCAGGGGCTGGACAAGGCGTCGGCGGGGGACAAGACCCGCATGCTGGTGTTCTATTGCCTGCGGAACTGCTGGATGTCCTGGAATGCGGCCAAGCGCGCGCTGTCACTCGGCTATACGCGGGTGGCGTGGTATCCGGAGGGCACCGACGGGTGGGAGGCGGCTGGATTTCCGCTGGAGCTGCGTGAGCCGGAGCCGCGGCCCGATGTCAGCGGGTAGGCGGAGAAGGACAGCGGATTTCTCACCGTGAGGACAGGGTAGCTTCAGTCCAGATCGTTCTGAATCGCTCGGGCCAGTGCGAACAGGCGTTTTTCGATCTTGTTGGGCACGTCGCATGCATAGCTCAGCGCCTGGTTCCTGTCCTGAAACAGCTCGGCATCCCAGGTCACCTGCCTGGTCAGCGCCTCGACGGTGCCGGGGTCGGCCGAGGGGTCGGACTGCATCGTGCGCAGCTTCTCGTTCTCGGCGCGGATCTGGGCGGCGAGTTCCTTCTGCCGCTTGCCGAACCGGTCGAGCCCGGCCATGACGCTGTCACGCTCCTGCCCCAGCGTGTTGAAAAGGCCGGCCATCACCTGCGGCAGGCTGCTGGCCTTGTTCTGGCCGGCCTGCTTCGCGAAGTTGTCGATATCGGCCACGGCGGCTTCGATCGGCACGCGGCGGGGCGCGACTTTCCCGACCAGGTCGGCCACCGCCGGGTCGTTGCGCCAGGCCTGGCCGGCGGTATCCACCGGGGGGCCGGACCAGACGGCGGCGAGGGAGAGCTCGGGCACCTTGATCTGCTGGCAGGGCCAATCGGGGTCCCGCACACGCGCCGGCTGCGCGACGCCCGGGGCCATCAGTTCCAGCGCGACAAGTGCCGAGAGGCTGGCGCACAGGAGCGCGGAGCAGCCCATGCGGCGGCGCGCGCTCGCGGCATTTGTGATAAGGCAAAGCCGGCTGCAACCCTGTGGCAGTGTCATATCTGATGGTTCCATGGATCTGCCAGGGGTGGCGGCAGGGGTGGGGCCAGGGGTGGGGCGCGTGATAGCGTCAGAACGGCGGCACGGCATCAGCGTTCCAGCACGGTTGCGGAGGTGGCGGTCCGGCGAATTGCAGCGCGGGCCTGTGGCATCATCGTCCCGGCAGCAACGCTGGCGCAGTCCCTTGCGCCCCCAGGGGCGTTCAACTTGGGGCGTGCAACTTTGAGTTCGCAAGCACGAGTCCGCATGGAAGGCAGGAAACCCCATGAACCTGATCGATCTCATACTGCTCGCCTGCACCATCGCTTCTCCCAGCGCATGTCATGAATACCACCTGCTGCTCCAGTCCTCCGGCTCTCTGCAAAGCTGCATGATGCAGGCGCCACCGTATCTGGCGCGGTGGGCGGGCGAGCACCCGGCGTATCAGATCAAGCGCTGGCGCTGCGCCTGGCCGGGCGATGAAGACGGCAGGATCTGAGCCGCACGGCACGCGGACTGGGCCGATTCCCGTTCCTGTGTGGCATTGACAGCCCGGCGATATCTTGCTCGAAGCTGGCCGCGCGGCCACAACAGATGCGATAGGGAGGTCAAGTGATCCGTTTTGCTCTTTTAGCGACAGCGATTATGTTCGGCTACGTCGCCCATGCCGTGGCGCAGGATGCCGCAGCCGGCGAGAAGGAATTTGTCGTCTGCCGAGCGTGCCACCAGATCGGGCCGTCCGCCAAGAACGCGGTGGGACCGGTGCTGAACGGCGTGGTCGGCCGCAAGGCGGGGACCTATCCCGGCTTCCAGTACTCGGATTCCAACAAGAACTCCGGCCTGACCTGGACGCCCGAGGAACTGAACACCTATCTGACCGACCCGCAGAAGGTCGTGCCGCACACCAAGATGATCTTCCCCGGCATCAAGGATGAGACCAAGCGGAAGAATGTCATCGCCTATCTGGAGCAGTTCAAAGAGGACGGTTCCAAGAAGTAGGCGCGGCTGACGGCTGACCGGGGTTAAAAGACACACCATCTCTCCTGCGGATTATGTTACGCTGACGATGCGGCTCGGCGTGTTGCGGAGTCGCGTCCTTGCTTGGCCGCGTGGCTCACGCTTTCCGGCAATCACGCGCCAGCCGCGGGAGTACGCAGATGGCAGATCCGGTCGCTCGCTCGCCGTTCGCGCCGTTTCGTGATGCACTGGCCACCCAGCCCTGCGTGGGGCAGCCGGCGCTGCGGGCGGCGATCACCGCGGCGTATCGGCGGGCGGAGCCCGACT
>DASQVN010000123.1:0-2791 GCA_035640755.1 Rhodopila sp. | reverse complement strand
ACCGGCAGCGCGGTCAGGGAGCCGCCGCCGTGGGCGTCGTTCATCTTCGCCGCACGCTCCAGCAGGCGGGAGTGCAGGTAGAACACGTCGCCGGGATAGGCCTCACGGCCCGGCGGGCGGCGCAGCAGCAGCGACATCTGGCGATACGCGACGGCCTGCTTCGAGAGGTCGTCGTAGAAGATCGCGGCGTGCCGGCTGTTGTCGCGGAACCATTCGCCCATGGTGCAGCCGGCGTAGGGCGCGAGGAACTGCATCGGCGCCGGGTCGGAGGCGGTGGCGGCGACGACGATCGAGTATTCCATCGCCCCCTGCTCCTCCAGCGTCTTCACGAGCTGGGCGACGGTGGAGCGCTTCTGGCCGACGGCGACGTAGATGCAGAACAGCTTCTTCTTGAGGTCGTTGCCGGTATTGACCGACTTCTGATTGATGATGGTGTCGATGATCACGGCGGTCTTGCCGGTCTGGCGGTCGCCGATGATCAGCTCACGCTGGCCGCGGCCGATCGGGATCAGCGCGTCGATCGCCTTCAGGCCGGTCTGCATCGGCTCATGCACCGACCTGCGGGGTATGATGCCGGGGGCCTTCACCTCGACGCGGCGGCGTTCGGTGGCGTTGATCGGCCCCTTGTCATCGATCGGATTGCCGAGGGCGTCCACCACCCGGCCAAGAAGCGCCTCACCGACGGGGACATCGACGATCGAGCCGGTGCGGGCGACGGTGTCGCCTTCACGGATCTCGCGGTCGGAGCCGAACACGACGATACCGACGTTGTCGGTTTCCAGGTTCAGCGCCATGCCGCGCAGGCCGGCGCTGGGAAACTCGACCATTTCGCCGGCCATGACGTTCTGCAGGCCGAAGACGCGGGCGATGCCGTCGCCGACCGACAGCACCTGGCCGGTCTCGGCGACGTTGGCTTCCGTGTCGAAGGCGGCGATCTGCTTCTTCAGGATCTCCGAGATCTCGGCGGGACGGATTTCCATCTCTATGCGGCTCCCTTCATGGCGTACTGCAGGCGCTGCAGCCGGGATTTCAGACTGGTATCGTAGAGGCGGGCGCCGATGCGGACGACGAGGCCGCCCAGCAGGTCGGGCTCGACCCGTTCATGGATGTTGACGTTGCCGAAGCCGGCCTCGATCAGGCGGGCGCGGAGCTGCTGGCGCTGCACATCGCTCAACGGGTGGGCGGTGGCGACGTGGGCGGTGACGATGCCGCGGCGTTCGGCGACCAGGTTGGCGAAGGCGGAGACGATGTCGCGCAGCGCGCCCAGGCGGCGGTTGGCGGTGACGACGCCGACGAAGTCACGGATCGGCTTGGAGAAGCCCTCCTGCTCCAGCACGGCGATGGCAGCCTTGGTGGCGGTGTGCACGTCGATCAGCGGCGAGCCGAGGAGGCGGCGGAAATCCGCGCTGCTGTCGATCATCTGGCCGAGGGACTGCATTTCGGTCACGACCGAATCGAGGGCCTTCGCATCCTCGGCGTAGGCATACAGCGCGGCGGCGTAGCGATCGGCCAGGCCGCCGCCGGATGCGATTGTCGTAGCCTCAGAAGCCACGTGGGTTTCCATTATGCTGTGCCGGCCTTGCGGCCGATCGTGGTCAGGATGGCCGGAGGGCCGGCGCGGGGGCGTCTAGCATGGGGGTGGGGGCGAGGCAACATGTGGACCCCACGGGCACGGGAGGATTGTGACGGTCCGGACATTTTTGTGCTATGCCGTCGCGACCCCGACGCCGTGCTCGGGCGGACCAATCGGGTTCGGTGGATGTTCCGTCCATGACGCCGATGCTGTATGGCCCTGTGCAGTCCCTGCACAGGCCGCTCACGTTATGACCCCCAGGTGCGCGCGTCGATGATGGCCGGCTCCCACATCGCCCTCGGTGCGGCGGCATGGCTGGTGGCATCGCCGCACCTGGGATTCGGTCCGGCGGAGCCGCTGGGGATTGCGGTGGCCGCGGCTGCGAGTCTCCTGCCTGACGTTGATCATCCGAAATCGTGGGTCGGGCGGCGGCTCGGGCCGGTGTCGCGGGCGGTGTCGTGGGTGTTCGGGCATCGCGGCGTGACGCACTCGGTACTGGCCGTAGGGGCGTGCGCCTGGGTGCTGCTGTGTGGCGGCGCGCCGCGCTGGGCTGCCGACGCAGCGGCGGTGGGGTATGCGTCGCATCTGGCGGCGGACCTGCTGACCCCGAACGGGCTGCGGCTGGCGTGGCCGTTCAAGCGCACCTGGGCGCTGCCGCTGTGCAAATCGGGCTCGCAGATGGAGCCGCTGGTTGTAGCGGTGCTCGTCTGGTGGGCGGCGTCCGGTGCGGCGCTGCCGCCGCCGCTGCAGCAGGGCTGGCAGATGCTGCACGGCCCGGCAACGCATCATGCCGGGCATCATGCCGGGATTCGGGCGTCAGGCGCGGCGGGATAGCGGCCTCGCCTCGGTCATACCCCATCCTGGGACACGCTACCCTGGCCGGGCAGCCAGACGGGGCGGAGGCCGGGGATGTAGTCGCGGGCGGCGGCGTTCAGCATTTCGATCTGCGCCCGATCGAGCATCAGGTCGGCCGCCGAGCCGCAATCTGCGGTGTCGGTGCTGGTGTGCGGGCCGGCCCAGTGGACGACGAACCGGCCGCCGAGGCGGGACTCGACCAGCAGGCTGCCACCCAGGCTGTGCAGGGTGGCCAGGTCGAGGACGCAGGCCTGCCGGTCGGTTCTCTGCACCCGCAGCCGAGCGGCTGTGCTGGGGGAGAGGGTGGGTGTGGGTGTGAAGGCGACGATGTCGCCGATATTGGGCGAGGTGTTTATCCACTCG
>DASQVN010000122.1:0-5219 GCA_035640755.1 Rhodopila sp. | reverse complement strand
GTCATCGCCGTGAAGTGCAGGGCCACAACAGCGGCGGTCATGCACAGGCTCCCCGCCACGCGGCGGGACAGCGCATGCAGCGTTCCGGTCACGGACAGCCCGGCGCCTGCCAGGACCATGCCAGCCGCCAGGGATGCCATTACATAGACGGAGTCGAACGTCACGTATCCTCTGACCCGCATGGCGCCGAAGCCGATGAAGTGCATCGCAGCGATGCTCGCGCCCAGAAGCACGCCCGCGAAGCCCGGCTGCGCCGCATGCCGCACATGCAGGAACAGCGCGAATGCCGCCAGCGCGCCGATCGAGGCAATGACGAGCGAACAGCCCGTCGCCAGCAGGTCGTAGCCGGCGATCAGCGGCGAGTCATACGCTTGCATGGCGAGGAAATGCGTCGACCACACGCCGCAGCCGAACGCGAACGCCGCCCCGCCGAGCCAGGCCGCAGCGGCCAGCCCTTGATGCGACAATGAGCGCCACAACATGCTTACGCTCGTGAAACATGCAGTGCCGCAAAGCAGGCCGGCCACGGTGACAAGCCGAGGATCGTGATGCAGCGTGATGCAGCCGACAATGCCGAGCATCTGAAATTCCCTGATGATGCCGCTTGCGCGACGGCATGGCCGGGTGCCGGTTGTCGCCATCGGTCTGGCCGTGGGCACGTTAGGCAGGCATGGTAAACATTCGGTTAATCAAGGACTTAATTCGGAGCATGGCGGCCTGCACCGGAACGCAGGACGTCCTGCGCGGGACCGCAGCCGGCAAAATTCTGCCTGCATCGCGGATCCGTCGCGACCGCGGCCTGCATTAACGCAATCTTAAGCTTCCGCTGGTAGTTCCTCGCGCCGCAAGGCGCATCATCCGCGGCGCCGGCTTGGCACGTGACAGGAGAAAAACAAGTGAAGTCGCCGGACACGACTCGGGCTGCCGCTGCCGCCGCGTTCGCCGCGATGGAGCATCACAAGCTGCCGCCGACGCCACGCAACTTCGAGGTCTGGTACTGCTATCACACCAAGGAAAAGCCGCGCCTGTGCGACCGCATCGACCGCCTGACCGAACGGGCGGAGCCCTTCACGCCCGAGGTCATGGCCAGCCTCTATGACGATTTCTTCGCCATGCCCACCGAATTCGGCGTGGTGACCGGCAAGATGCGGGAACTCCGCAGCGTCGCCATCGAGCTTGTCGACCGCCTGTCCACCAACAAGGGCATGATCCGCGACTACGGCCTGGTGCTCGACTCGGCCGCCTCCGTGCTCGAAACGGTCAGCTCGGTGCAGGGCGCCAAACGCGCGATCGACACGCTGCGCTCGGCAACCGCCAGCGCCAGCGCCCGGGTCCAGGCGCTCGAGCATCTGTTCGCCGCATCGGTGGTGCGGATCAACGAACTGCACGAGGAGCTCGCCCGCTCGGAAAAGGACGCGAGCTGCGACCCGCTGACCGGCCTTGCCAACCGCCGCGCGTTCGAGGCTGCGCTGATACGCGACGCCGCCCAGGCCGCCAAGGATGGCAGCGCGCTCACGCTGCTGCTGCTCGATATCGACCATTTCAAGAAGTTCAACGACGTCCATGGCCATATCATGGGCGACAAGCTGCTGCGCCTTGTGGCCCAGCTCCTGACCCGCCAGATCAAGGGGCGGGACACCGCCGCGCGCTATGGCGGCGAGGAGTTTGCCGTCATCCTGATGCAGGCCGATCTGCCCGCCGCACTCATCGTCGCGGAGCAGATCCGCGTCATGCTCAGCAAGGCGCCGCTGCTCAACCGGGCCACCGCCCAGACGCTGGGAATCGTCACCTGCTCGATCGGCGTCGCCGAGTACCGCGCCGGTGAGGATCTCACCGCACTGATCGACCGCGCCGACCGTGCGCTGTATGAGGCCAAGCGCACCGGCCGCAACCGCGTGGTCAGCGAGCATGACGTGATCCTGCCGGCCGGCGCCGGCGACCACGCGGAATTCGACGTGCCGGTCATCGACAGCACCGTGCACTGACCGCGCCGCCGCACGGCTTCTGCACCGCCTGATGGGCGGACCGGTCCGCGATCGCGTGCAGGCCTATGCTACCGCCGCGACCGCCCCGACCATACCGCCTATCTGCGCGAGGAGGCGCTGGAATCCCTTGCCCTCGGCTTCCGCGCACTGCTGGAACGCCGCGCGGCGGATGTGATCCAGCCCGACCTGTGCTCCGGCGGCGGCCTGTCGGAGGGCGAGAAGATCGCCGACATGGCATTCGCTTACGGCGTGCGCGTCGCCCCGCACGTCTGGGGCACCGGCATCGCCATCGCCGCCGCCGTGCAGTTGCTGGCGGTGCTCGCCGACTGGACCCCGCCGTCATTGCAGCCGGTCGAACCGATGCTGGAATTCGACCGCACCGAGCATCCCGTGCGCAGCGCCTTGCTCGCCGCGCCGATCGCCCCGGTGGCCGGCTACGTCACCGTACCCACCGGCCCAGGGCTCGGCATCGAGATCGACCGCGACGCGCTCTCCCACTCCCGGGCTGCATGAAGCATACGCTCAATTGCGCCCATCATGTCGCCATGCCCTGGATGACCTCGCCGAACCGCACCCAGCTCCTGCCGTCCCAGCGCGCAAGCTGCAGTGCCGCAATCGTGTGAAAGTCGGTCGGGCTCGTGTTCACCGCGATCCCCGGCAGCAGCATCGGCACGTCAAGGTTCCTGACGTTCGCCGCCTGCTTCATGACGTTCTCGCGTGAGAGGTCGCCGTTGCACTGCTCCAGCACCTTCCACAGCAGGTAGCTGGCACAATAACCCCAGACATACAGGCTGTCGTTGATGTCGGCCGTCGGCAGATACTTCGCCATGAACGCCTTGAACCCGCGCATCCCGGCATCGTTGTCCCACGCCGCGTCTGCCGGGTCCTTGCAGAACTGCCCGGAGATCATGCCGATCGCCTTCTCCGGCCCCGCGGGCTGCAGCACCGAGCCGACGGAGATCGAGACGTTGGTCATGAACAGCATCGGCTTCCAGCTCAGATCATAAAGCTTCCGGATCGCCTGCGCGGCGAATTTCGGCACCGCCGCGATCAGCAGCGCGTCGGCACCGGACGCGCGCAGATCGGTAAGCTGGGAATCGACGGTCGCATCGGTGGGCTCGTAGGTGCTCGTCTTGACCACGTGCCTGTCCCAGTCCTTGCCCAGCACGTCACGCGCGCCGGTCACATAGTCCTTGCCGAAGTCGTCGTTCTGATAAAGTATCGCAAGCTTGGCGCCAGGCTTTTCTTTCAGCATGTACTTTGCATAGACCTGCGCCTCGATGCGGTAGCTCGGCAGAAAACCGATCGTCCAGGGAAAATGCTGCGGATCGGCCCATTTGTCTGCCCCGGTGCTGATGAACAGCTGCGGCACCTTCTTCTGGTTCAAGTAGCGCTGGACGGCCGAGTTCGTCGGCGTTCCGAGCCCGTTGAACATGAATGCGACCTGTTCCTCCTCGACCAGGCGGCGGGTCTGCTCGACCGTCCGTGGCGGGCTGTAGCCATCATCGAGCGACAGGAAGGTGATCTTGCGTCCGGCAACGCCGCCCTGATCGTTCAGCCACTGGAAGAATGCCGCGTCGGCCTTGCCAACCGAAGCGTAGGCGGAGGCCGGGCCGCTATAGGGCATGGTGTTGCCGATCTTGATCTCGGTCGCGCTGACCCCCGGCGTATCGGCAGCGCCCGCCCGCAAGCTGCCCGCCCGCAAGCTGATCGCCGCCGGCACGCCGACGGCACCCGCCAGGATTGTCCGCCTGGTAATCATCTCCCGCCCCCATTTCGTTGTTTCGTAGTTAGAATCCGGGACCGGATGACGCACATCTACCAAGTCACGCCGCCAATCACCCGTCCCGTGACGAGGTTGAGTGCGGGCCTTTACATTGTCAAGTTAACAAGGTACCGGGCCAACTCTTGCCAGGATCTCGTCTTGCCAAAATCTTGTATTGATGCGGCCTCCGGTGTCCTCACCGGCAGTCGCGCCCGCCGGCCGGGCGGGCACGGTCCAGGCGCCCGCCGGCAGCCTCCAGCCGAGCCTCGGCGTCCGCGCGGCTCAGGCCGTCGAGCAGCAGGACGGCGATCTTCACGCTGCCGCCGGCCCGCTCCAGCGCCGCCGCGGCCGCCGCGTCCGAAACCCCGGCAATCGCCGCCACCATCCGCCGCGCCCGCTCCACAAGCTTCGCGTTGCTCGGCACCATATCGACCATGTAGCCGCGGTAGACGCGCCCCAGCTCGGTCATCAAGCGGGTGGAGAACAGGTTGAGCGCGATCTTCTGCGCGGTGCCCGCCGTCATGCGGGTCGAGCCGGCCAGGAACTCGGGCCCGGTGTCCAGCAGCACCGGATGCTGCGCCTCGGCCAGCAGCGGCGCGCCCGGATTGTTGGCCAGCGCGATCGTCAGCGCACCGGCCGCAGCGGCCGCGGCCTGCACCGTCCGGGTATAGCGCGTAACGCCGCTCGCGGCGGCGGCCACCAGCACGTCAGCGGGACCGAGGTGCAGCGCGGCAGCCTCCCGCGCCGCCGCATCGGCATCATCCTCCGCCCCTTCGATCGAGCGGGTCAGGGCGGCCTCTCCGCCGGCAATCAGATAGGCCAGGCGCTCGGCCGGCCAGCCGAACGTGGCCCGCAGCTCGATGCCGTCCTGCACCGCAATGCGGCCCGAGGTGCCCGCGCCGCAATAGACCAGCCGGCCAGCCCCGCGCAGGCGTTCGGCGGCTGCGCTGACGGCCGCGGACAAGGCCGGAATGGCAAGACGAACGGCGACAAACGCGCCGAACTGGTTGTCGAGCATCGCCGCCAGCGCTTCCTCGGCCGGCCAGGTCTCGGCCTGCCGGTAGCGGTGTTGCGCCTTTTCGGTCTCCATGTTTCCTCTTCCGCAGTACGTTCTGCTTGCGTGTTGCCCCGCTTGGGCGTCGCCCTGCTTGGGTATTGCGGGCGAACCGTGCCGTTTTGCCTGATCACGCCGGATGGCGGATAGGGTGCCCAATGGCCGTGCCGCAACACACCACCCTCCGACGGGCCCCACCGTCGGACGACTTGCACGGCCATTGGGCATCTGAAGCATACCCGCTAAACGTTAACAAACAGTTAACGCCAACACGCTTTCGCATGAAGATCCACCTCCGCGAGCACGTTCTATCCGTCATGGCCGGGCCTGACCCGGCCATCCACCCCCCGACGGTGCCACAACGACCCCCCCGACGGCGCCGCAACGAACCCCTGCAGCCACCAGCACCCCCGCC
>DASQVN010000121.1:0-3427 GCA_035640755.1 Rhodopila sp. | reverse complement strand
TGCACGCCGGCTACGCGCGGTATTTCGCGCCGCCCGCCCTACAGGCCGTGTCCCAGACCAACATCGCCGCGTTCCAGGGTACCACCGCCGCCCCGCTAGTCACCCAGAACGACCCGGTCAAGGCGGAACGGTCCCACTACTTCGACATCGGCATCACCCAGAAGCTCTTGCCCGGCCTTCAGATCGGATTGGACGCCTATTACAAAAAGGCAACGAACGAAGGCGACGTCGGGCAGTTCGGTGCGCCCATCATCCTGACCGCGTTCAGCTATGCCAAGGCGAAGATCTATGGTGGAGAAGTCTCGGCCAGCTACGAGTCCGGCCCCTGGTCCCTCTACGCCAACCTCGGCTGGGCCAAATCCCAGGCTACCGGAATCAGTTCGGCACAATTCAACTTCGCGCCCGACGAACTCGCCTACATCGACTCCCACTGGATCTATGTCGATCATGACCAGCGCTGGACCGGTTCGGCCGGCATCGCCTATACCGCCAACCGCGACACCGCGCACCCGACGCTGGTGAGCGTCGATGTCCTGGCTGGCAGCGGCCTGCGTGCCAGCACTGCCACGGTGCCGAACGGCACCACGCTGCCGGGCTATGAGGTGATCAATCTCTCCATCACACAGAAGCTGGCGCTCGGCCTGGGCAGCGGTACCGAACTGCGCCTGGACGTGCTGAACCTGACGGACTGGATCTATCAGATCCGCAACGGCACCGGGGTCAGCGTCGGTGCCTCGCAATATGGCCTGCGCCGGACGATCCTGGCCGGCGTGACCCAACGATTCTGAAGCAGCGGACAGAGAGTCGCCCCTGCCCGATCCGGGCGCCGCTGCTATCCCGGCTCGATCGGCATGCGCGCAATGCTCAGCCAGGCGATCGGCGCACCCGCCTTCTCCGCCGCCTGGGGCGCAGGCAGGCGCGCATCCCAGTCCGCGGCGATGAAGCGGCGGCCGTTGACCGACGCGGCCTCGTCGGAGACCAGCCACAGCAGCGGCGGCAGCATGATCTCAGGCCGCAGCATCTTCGAACGGTCACCCATCTCGCCGACCAGCGGCGTATCGGTCACCCCGCCCGGCACCAACACGTTGGAGGTCACGCCGGTACCTTTCAGGTCGGCCGACAGCACGGCCATCGCCGACTCGGCCGCCGCCTTGCTGGAGCCGTACAGCAAATATCCCTCCCGCACCATGGTGCCCAGGCTCGTGGTCACGGTGATGATGCGGCCACGCCCCGCCTTCAGCATGTGCGGCACCACGGCGCGCGTCAGCATGATCGGCGCCGTCGCGTTCACCGTCACGAACATCGCCCATTGTTCGGCCGTGACCTCCCAGAAGCGGATCGGGTTGCGGCGCTGGTCCGCGCGGATGCCGGCCTACCCGATGCCCGCATTGTTCACCAGCACGTCGATGCGGCCGAACGCGCCCAGCGCCTCCGACACGATCGCGTCGAACGAGGCCGGCTGCGCGAGGTCCACGGTCAGCCGACGGATCGGGTCCGGCAAGGTGGCCAGCCCAGTCGCATTGCGGTCGACGGCAACCACGTCGAAGCCGGCCCGCGACAGACCGACCGCCATGGCATGGCCCATGCCGCTGGCGGCGCGGTGACAATGGCAGTCTTGCGTTCAGATGGCATTGGCGGTTCCTCCCGCCCGCAACTCTGGCGCCAAATCCGCGGCCTGCCAAACCCGCCGCCCGGACATTGACCCCGGTCCGGCTTTCCCGGCACGATCCGCCGCCAAGACGAAGCGCTCCAGGCAGCCAGGCCAATGGCCACCACCGACCACCCGGCGGAGATGGATGACCACGCCCCGCATCGCGGCATGATCACCATCTGCGCGATCGGCGCGACGCTGCTGCAATCGCTCGACCAGACCATCGCCAATGTCGCGCTGCCGTATATGCAGGGCAGCTTCTCGGCCAGCTATGATGAGATCACCTGGGTCCTGACCTCCTACATCACCGCCGCCGCCATCCTGACCGCACCCGTCGGCTGGCTCGCCGTCCGCTTCGGGCGCAAGCCGCTCTATGTCGGCTGCATCGTCGGCTTCACCATCGCCTCCATGCTGTGCGGCGCCGCGCAGTCGCTGGCCGAGATCGTCGGCTTCCGGCTGCTGCAGGGCATGTTCAGCGCCGCGCTGGTGCCGCTGTCGCAGGCTACCCTGCTCGACATATATCCTGCGCACCGGCGCGGGTTTGCCATGGCGGTCTGGGGCATGGGTGTGATGATCGGCCCGATCATGGGCCCGACCCTGGGCGGCCTGCTGACAGAGCACTACAACTGGCGCTGGGTGTTCTACATCAATCTTCCGTTCGGCGTCCTGGCCGCCACCGGGCTGACGATCTTCATGCCCGCAACGCACGGCGTGCACCGCCTGCGCTTCGACTGGATTGGCTTTGCCGTGCTCTCGGCCGGCATCGGCGCCCTGCAGCTCCTGCTGGACCGCGGACAGCTCCTCGACTGGTTCTACTCCACCGAGATCATCGCCGAGGCGATCCTCGCCGGCCTGAGCCTCTACCTGTTCCTGATCCACATGCTCTCGGACCGGCAGCCGCTGATCCGCCCGGCACTGTTTCGCGACGTGAATTTCGCCAGTGGCCTGGTGATGATGTTCGCCGTCGGCACGCTGCTGGTGTCCAGCCTGTCATTGATGACGCCATGGCTGCAGGGATTGAGCGGCTATCCGGTGGAAACCGCCGGCCTGGTGATGGCGCCGCGCGGATTCGGCACCCTGATTACGATCATGCTCTCCGGCCGGCTCTCCACCTGGACCGACCCGCGCTGGCTGGTTGGCGCCGGCCTCCTGCTGACCTGCGGCTCGTTCTACATCATGACCGGGTGGACCCCGGACGTATCGCAGTATGACACCGTCACCGTGATCATGCTGCAGGGCGCCGGCATGGGCCTCGTATTCACGCCGCTGCAGGTGCTGGCCTTCGCCACCCTGCCCGCCGCGATGCGGACCGAAGGCGCCTCGCTGTTCAGCCTGCTGCGCAACATCGGTGCCGCCATCGGCGTTTCCGTCACCTCGACCATGCTGACACGCAACACGCAGACGCTGCATGAGATCATCGGCGCCTCCGTCACGCCGTTCAACCGGGCGCTGGCCGCGGTCGGCGCCTATGACCCGTTCACCCACCACGGTGCCGCACTACTGGACCAGGAAGTCACCCGCCAGGCGCAGATCATCGCCTACGCCGATGACTACATGATGCTGATCTGCACGACCCTGCCGGCGCTCCTGCTGCTGTTCATCATGCGCCGCCCGCGCAGCGCCGCGGCCGTGCAGGCGGAGCCGATGGAATGAACCCGCAATCCGGCTTCGGTTGACCGGCCGTCCTCAGTTGACCGGATCAAGCACCACGACCGGGATCTCCCGCTCGGTCTTCTTCTGGTAGTCGGCGTAGGGCGGCCAGAACTTCAGCGCGCC
>DASQVN010000120.1:0-2539 GCA_035640755.1 Rhodopila sp. | reverse complement strand
ACCAGCAGCCCGTTCACGCAGTCCGTCACGGCGTCGACGCTGCCGCCGGCCCGGCCGGCAATCACCGGCAGGCCGCTGGCGTTGGCTTCCAGGAACACAAGGCCGAAGCCCTCGGTATCGCCGTCGGGCATTTCGCGGTTGGCCATGATGAAGACGTCGCCGAGGCTGTAATGATCGGCCAGCTCGTAGTCCGGCACGGCACCGGCGAAGACCACGTGCCCAGTAAGACCGAATGAGGCGGCAAGTTGCTCGAGATGCGGGCGATACGGCCCCTCGCCAACGATCAGGTAGGTGATCTCGGGAATCCGGCGGCGCACCGTAACAAGCGGATTCGATGACCCGGTCCATGCCCTTGCGGGCGTACAGACGGCCGATGGTCAGCAACACCTTGCGGCCCGCGAGATTGTAGCGGGTGACGAGGTGGTCCGGGCGCGCACGCGGGGTGAAGCGGTTGAGATCGACGCCGTTGGAGACAAGCTCGATCTTCGCGGGCGGGATGCCGAAGCCGTGGATGAGTGCGTCGCGGGTAAAGCGGCTGACCGCAACCACCCCGTCAGCGGCGCCAAGCGCTCGGCGGCGGCGCTGGCCGCCCTGGT
Organism: Rhodopila sp.; assembly: GCA_035640755.1. Taxonomy (GTDB): domain Bacteria; phylum Pseudomonadota; class Alphaproteobacteria; order Acetobacterales; family Acetobacteraceae; genus Rhodopila. Next base: position 1,943 of record DASQVN010000120.1, on the reverse strand, counting down.
CGTAGGCCGTGCGGGTGCTGATCTCCTCGCCATGGACATAGACCACGGACTTGAGGCCGAACAGCACGCGGCACCAGCGGGCGAGCCAGCCGCCGGCGACAAGCTCGCCGATGCAGAGGATGCTGATCCTCTCCTGCCGGACGACGCGGCTAATGGCGTGCAGGGTCGCAAGGCGGATCAGCGTCTCGGCCCCGAGGCCAAGGAGGCGCTGCGGCAGGCTGGGTCCCTTGGCACGCAACGGGGTGCGCAACAGGCGGATGCGGTGCACGCGGAACGGAGCCTGGCGGTCGAACTCGCGCCAGCCCTGGATCGGCAGGTTGTCGCGGTAGTCATGCTGAGGCGCGAGAACCGAGACATGCCCGCCGCCGAACCGGGCAAGGCTGTCATAGACGATGGCGGACCCGCCGTGGACGGGCGGAAACGTATTGGCAACGACCAGGCAGCGGCGATCGCCGGCGATCGGCTTTGGTCTGGGCAGCGGCGGTGCGGCCGCAACAGCCCCGGCGCGAAGCTGGTCGTGCAGCTCGCGGACAGTCAGGACAGCACCGCCGAGCTCATCGCGGAAGAAGCTGAGGTAGCCCGACAGACGGTCGAGGAAGATGGCGAGGTCGCGCTGGGTGCGCACGTAGGGGGTGTTGCCGGGCTCCAACGACGGGCTGTGATAGCTCAGGGTGAAGATGCGCTGGCCGCGGTTCAGCAGCGCGCAGGTCAGGCGCAGCATGGCAGGTAGGTCGGACCCCTCGGGCGAGAGGGTAATCCGTTCGGTCAGGCGGGTACGGGCAAGCAGCCCGGCAAGATGCAGGCCGCGCCACGGCCGACGGTCCGCAAGACAATAGAGCCCGGGGCGTGAGATCAGGCCGGAGAGGGCGCGGGTGACCGGCAGCTCCAGCACGCGGCCGCTGCGCCCGAACCAGAACGGGGCGTAGTCGAAGCCGAAGAAGTCGGGGCCGCCGGACTCGGTATAGCGGGTGCGGGGGATCAGGCTGGTGTCAATAAGGTAGCCGGCTTCTTCGAGCAGGGTGGCAGTGGCGGGACCGAAGCCGTAGCGGCCGGCCTTGTACGCGACGGGCTGCACACCGAAGGCAGTCTGCACCGCGCCGGTGAGATGCAGCAGCTTTTCGCGCTCCAGCGCCGGGGGGAGATTGCCGGGATAGGATAGGCGTTCCTCGGTCGAGAGGTCATAGGGGGGTGTGACCCAGGGGTGGAGCTGGGTGCCGATCTCGCATTGGCCGGCGGCCTGGTACTCCCGCAGCAGGGCGGCAGCGGCAGGATCGGAGGCGATGGGATAGGTGACCAGGTAGGTCGGGCGGGCCTGGTAGGCGGCAAAGATTTCCTGCGCCCGCTTCTGGTGACGGATGGAGGAGGTGGCGTTGTTGCAGGCCGCGGTGCGGCGGCCCCAATGGTGGCCCCATTCGAACTCCTCCTCGGCGTCGATGATGATGCACAGGATCGGCGGCCCAGGCGGCAGGCGGACCGGCTCGATGGCCGGGAACAGAGGGCTGGCGGGGAAGCCAGCGGCGGGACCCGTCTCCGGGGCACAGCGGATGAACGACACGGGCGATCCATTCCAAGACCGAGACATCGGTTCTGAACATGGATGTTCGCGGTTTCAACAGGAAATTTGCCTTTTGGCGCGGCGGCACGCCTCAGCCGGCGCCGAGGGAGAACAAGCAACCAAATGGTTGCGTGTCCCCGGGGAGGCGTGGTAGACAACCAGCAACCAGGAGGTTGCTCATGACACCTGACCGCATCGAAAAGCACATAACGCTGCGCGCGCCGCTGGAGCGGGTCTGGCGGGCCATCGCCGACTCCGCGCAGTTCGGCACGTGGTTCGGCGTTGCGTTCGATGGACCTTTCGTGGCCGGGGCCGAGCTGACCGGCCGCATCGTTCCGACGCGCGTCGACCCGGAGGTCGCCAGGCTGCAGCAGCCCCATGCCGGAAA
>DASQVN010000119.1:0-11058 GCA_035640755.1 Rhodopila sp. | reverse complement strand
TGTCGGGGATGTCGGGCAGCGGGCCATCCAGGTTGAACCTGGACGCGTCAGTGCCGAGGGCGATCGAGAGCGAAGCGAGGCCACTATCGGGGTGGACGAGGCTGTCCAGCAGGTCCTTCTTGCGCTGTGCTTCCTTCACGGTGTCGCCGACGACGACCAGCGCGCCGGGCATGATCTTCATGTGGTCGGGGTTGCGGCCGAGCGTGCGCATGCGGGACTTGATGTCAGTGTAGAAGGCACGGGCCTCGGAGAGCGGGCCGCCAGCGGCGAAGATGACCTCGGCGGTTTCGGCGGCGATCTGCCTGCCGGCATCGGAGGCGCCGGCCTGGACGATGACGGGCCAGCCCTGGATCGGGCGGGCGACGTTCAGCGGGCCGCGGACCGAGAAATAGGTTCCTTTGTGGTTCAGGACGTGCATGCGGTCGGGGTTGAAGTACACGCCGCTTTCAACGTCGCGGATGAAGGCGTCGTCGGCCCAACTGTCCCAGAGGCCGGTGACAACATCGAAGAACTCCCGCCCGCGGCGATAGCGCTCGGCGTGCTCCATATGCTCCTCGAGGCCGAAGTTCAGGGCGGCATCGGGGTTGGATGTCGTCACGAGGTTCCAGCCGGCGCGGCCGTTGCTGATATGATCGAGCGAGGCGAATTTGCGGGCGATGTGGTACGGGTCGTTGAACGTGGTGGAGGCGGTGGCGATCAGGCCCAGGCGTTCAGTGACCACCGCCAGCGCGGGTAGCAGGGTCAGCGGGTCGAAGGAAGTTGTTGTGGCGCTGCGCTTCAGGGCCGGCATCGGCATGTTCAGCAGAGCCAGATGGTCGGCCATGAAGAAGGCGTCGAACTTTCCACGCTCCAGCGTCTGCGCGAAGCGGGCGATGTGGCGGAAGTTGAAGTTTGCGTCGGGATAGGCGCCGGGGTACCGCCACCATGCGGTGTGGATACTGACGGGACGCATGAAGGCGCCCAGCCTTAACATCCGTTGTTCGGTCATGTTGTATCCCCTGATGGGCTTTGGGATCAGGGTAACAGAGCCCGCTGGAGCTACGAAGATCATCGCCAGCCGTGGAGTTGCAGGGCAGGTTTGCGCGAGGCCATGTCTTGACGATGCATTGCCTTGGACGTGCGTGCCTGGTTGATCCTTTATCCGGCGCAAGCCTCGGGCCTGAACCGAGCGTCCTGGCCAGGCGTAGAGTGGGTCTACGCTGGAACGAGGTAGGGGAAGAGGAGACGTTCATGGCGCCAAATTCCAATGTAGCCCTTCGGCTGGCGGAAGCGTTCGCTCGGCATGGTGTCACGGTGACGTTCGGCCAAAGCCTGCCGAGTGCGTTTCACCTCGCGGCGCCATACGTCGGCATCAGGCAGGCCGCATATCGGCAGGAGAACGCGGGCGGCGCGATGGCGGACGGATATGCGCGGATTTCCGGACGGGTTGGGGTCGTCACGGCACAGAACGGGCCAGCCGCGACGCTGCTGGTGCCGCCGCTGGCGGAGGCGCTGAAGGCGTCGGTGCCGATCGTCGCGCTGGTGCAAGAGGTTACGCGACCCACGGCCGACAAGAATGCGTTTCAGGAATTGGATCACCTGAACATGTTCGCGCCGGTGGCGAAATGGGTGAGGCGCATCGACCGGTCCGACCGGCTGGAGGATTACGTTGACATGGCGTTTGTCGCCGCGGCGTCTGGCCGGCCGGGACCGGCGGTGATCCTTGTTCCGGCTGACCTGCTGACCGAGGCGGCGCCACCGCCGTCGCCGCGCAGCCTGCATCTGGGCATCTACCCGCTGGACCGGACCGTTGCTGATCCGGCGGCGATCGAGCGGACGGCGGACCTGATCGCGGCGGCACGCAATCCGGTGGTTGTTGCGGGCGGCGGCGTCCACTCATCAGGGGCCCATGAAGCACTGAGCGCACTGCAGGACACAGCGCATCTACCAGTGGCGACGACAACGATGGGCAAGGGTGCCGTGAGCGAGCGGCATCCGCTCACCCTCGGGGTCGTCGGGTACGTCATGGGACGCGGGGCGCGAACCTATGGCATGCGAGGGATGATCGAGCGGAGCGACCTGATCTTTCTGATCGGCAACCGGACGAACCAGAATGGGACGGACAGCTGGAAGCTGTTCCCTCGGACCGCGACGTTCATTCATCTGGATGCCGATCCGATAGAGGTAGGCCGAAACTACGAGGCAGTACGGCTGGTGGGCGATGCCCGGCTGACACTGGCAGCGCTTTGTTCAGCGCTGCGCGAGCGGGATCTCTCGGCGCGGGCGGCGCAACGGGCGCACCTGGAGGCCGAAATCGCACGGGCGGTGGCGGACTGGCAGCGGATTGTTGCCGGTGTACAGAGCCGGGATGGCGGGCCGGTTCGACCCGAGCGGGTCATGGCGGAGCTCGACCGACGCATGATGGCGGAGGATATTGCGGTGGCGGATGCCTCCTATGCCTCGATCTGGATCGTCGGGGGGCTGGAGGCACGGCGCGCCGGCCAGCGGTTCCTGACGCCGCGGGGGATCGCGGGGCTGGGCTGGGGGCTGCCAATGGCGATCGGAGCACAGGTCGCGGCGCCGGACCGGCGTGTGGTGTGCCTGTGCGGAGATGGCGGCTTCGCCCACAGTTGGGCGGAGCTGGAAACGTTGCGGCGGCTGAAGCTGCCGATCACGGTGATCGTGCTGAACAACGGCATCCTGGGCTACCAGAAGCATGCCGAAGATGTGACATTCGGCGAGCACACGGATGCGGTTGATTTCACGGCAGTTGATCATGCGGCCATCGCGCGCGCCTGTGGTGTCGCCGGCTATCGTGTCGAGCGCGGGGAGGATGTCGGGGCAGCGCTGGATGCGGCGCTTGGCTCCGGCGCGCCGGCGTTGATCGACGTTGTCACCGACCCGGACGCGCGGCCGCCGATCACGTTCTACACGGGCCACTATCCTGAACCGTTCTGAAGGAGGCTTCGATGGACCAGGCGTTGCGTGAACTTGGCCTGATGATCGAGGATGCCGAGCGGATCGTCCTGTTCACCGGCGCCGGGATCAGCACGGAGTCCGGCATTCCGGATTTCCGCAGTCCGGGCGGCATCTGGACGAGGCAAGCCCCCATCGATTTTTCGGATTTCATGCGTTCCGACGCGGCACGGCGGGAGACCTGGCGGCGGCGGTTCGCCATGGAACCGACGTTGCGGCAGGCAACGCCCAACCGCGGGCACCGAGCCTGTGCGGAATTGATCCGCGCCGGCAAGGCCTCGGCGGTGATCACGCAGAATATCGACGGGCTGCACCAGGATTCCGGCGTGCCGGACGACAAGGTCATCGAGTTGCACGGCAACACGACCTACGCCCACTGCCTGGACTGCGGCACACGATATGAGATCGAGGCGCTGCGAGTGGATTTTGAGCGGGACAACATCGTGCCGCACTGCGCCTGCGGCGGCTGGGTGAAGACGGCCACCGTCTCGTTCGGGCAGTCGATGCCGGTGGATGAGATGTTGCGGGCGGGGCGGGAAACGCTGCTGACCGACCTGTTCATCGCCATCGGGTCATCGTTGGTTGTGTGGCCGGCAGCCGGATTTCCCGAGCTGGCGAAGCGCAACGGCGCGCGCCTGGTAATCATCAATCTACAGCCGACCGGGCTGGACGATTTCGCCGACCTGGTGCTGAACCGTCCAATAAGCGAAGCGCTGGGAACGGTGGTCGGGGTCGATTAGCACAACTTGTTAATATGACTTGGGCTGGTCCAGCACACGCTCCGCCAGGTAGCTGAGGATCAGTTCACGGCTCACCGGGGCGATACGCGGCAGCATGCTTTCGCGGAACAGCCGCTCCACGTGGTATTCCTGGGCGTAGCCCATGCCGCCATGGGTCATGACGGCCTGTTCGGCGGCGTGATAGCCGGCCTCGGCGGCGAGGTATTTCGCGGCATTTGCCTCAGCCCCGCATTCGCGGCCGTTGTCATAAAGCCATGCCGCCTTGAACACCATCAGATCGGCGGCTTCCAGTTCGGCCCAATTTTTTGCCAGGGGATGCTGGATCGCTTGGTTCTGGCCGATCGGGCGGCCGAAGACGACGCGCTCACGGGCGTAACGGGCGGCGCGGGAGAGGGCGTTGCGACCGATGCCGATCGCTTCCGCGGCGACCAGGATGCGTTCGGGGTTCAGGCCATGGAGCAGGGTCCTGAAGCCTTCCCCTTCCTCACCGATCCGGTCCTCCACGGGGACGCGCATGTCTTCGAAGAAGACCATGTTCGAATCGACTGCATGGCGGCCCATCTTGTGGATCAGGCGGACCTCGGCGTGGGTCTTGTCGAGATCGGTGTAGAACAGGGTCAGGCCATGCGACCTGCGCTTGACCTTGTCGAGCGGGGTGGTACGGGCGAGCAGAAGGATTTTGTTGGCGACCTGGGCGGTGCTGGTCCAGATCTTGGTGCCGTTGATGCGGTAGTGGTCACCGTGCAGTTCGGCGCGGGTGGTGATTTCCGTGGTGTTCAGGCCGGCGTTGGGCTCGGTCACGCCGAAACATGACTTGTCCTTGCCCTCGATCAACGGGGGCAGCATGCGGGCCTTCTGTGCTTCGGTGCCATAGACGACGACGGGGTTCAGGCCGAAGATGTTGATGTGGACGGCGCTGGCGCCGCTCATGCCCGCGCCGGATTCTGCAATGGCCTGTGCCATGAGAGCGGCTTCGGTGATGCCGAGACCGGCCCCGCCATAGGCCTCCGGCATGGCAATGCCGAGCCAGCGGCCCTGAGCCATGGCGTTGAAGAATTCGTCCGGAAAGGTGGCGGTGTTTTCCCGTTCCAGCCAGTATGTGTCATCGAATTTGGCGCAAAGGCGGAGGACTTCGTCGCGAATCTGCGCTTGGGCATCGGTCAGGGCGAAATCCATGACGGAATCTCCGGTCGGCTGGAACGAGGCTAACCTAGCGCAGCTGACAGGATATGCGAAAGCTGTGGCCGGATGATCGGATCAGCGAGCTGGCGGTCTGTTCAACCGCCGTCCGCTTTTTCGTGCCAACGCGCGAGGCGCGTCTGGACGGCCTGGTACTCCCGCGGAGTCAACCGGGCACGCATCTGGACGACAGCGGGCGCGGCATTGTGGCCGTTGTCTTCGGCGACGGCCGACCACATGGCGGCCTCGACCTGATCGTAGCTGCCGTTGATGTCGATGGAGATCGCGTAGGCGAGCAGGCGGGCGGCCTGGCGGTCTCCGGCCTCGGCTGCCTTGCGCAGCCACAGCATCAGCTTGGCGTCGTCCCCCGGCACGCCATCGCCGTCGGCATAGGCCAGAGCCAGCTTGCGCTGCGCGGTTGCCACGCCTTGCGACGCCGCAGCCTGGTAGTGGACGACGGCCTGCTGGTGATCGCGGGGCACTGCCGTGGAGCCGTCCCAAAGCAGATCGCCGATGCGCTCCTCGGCAACCGGGCTGCCTTGCCCTGCAGCGAGCTGATACCAGCTCAGGGCGACCTGCTCGTTCCGGAGCTGGCCAAGCTCGCTGTGAAGAGCGATGTCCCCCAGACGGAGCTGCGCACTCGCCACGCCGTTGTTGCCGGCGAGCTGGTACCAGGTCAGCGCTTCGTTGGGATCGGGGCTGACGCCCCGGCCTTCCTCATAGATCTGTCCGAGCATCGCCCACGCCTCGGCGTAGCCAAGCGCAGCGGCTCGGCGGAGCCAACTGAGCGCGATGGAATCCGAGACCGTGCCGGCCCAGCCAGACCTGTATCCATCGGCAAGCGAGAAGGCAGCAGCGCCGACGCCGGCGCCTGCAGCCTTTTCGAACAGGGCGGCTGCCTTGGCATCGTCGCGAGCGACGCCGGAGCCGGCATGATAGAGACGTGCCAGTTCGTCTGTCGCGCTGGCGCAGCCTTGGTCGGATGCAGTTTGCAGAAGGCTCCGCGCACGAGTGGCGGTATCCAGGTCATGGTCGTCCCCCAGCAGGAGCAGGGCGAGGTGATAGCGGGCCAGCGCGAAAGTCCCGGCCGCGAAGGAGCCGGGTGACGGCGGATCGATGTCATCCGCTGCGACATCAATCGCTGAGGACAGCCAGCGCCTGGCTAATGCCGCATCCTTCGGACGCGCCCCGGGGCCTGTTGCGTAGGCAATGCCGAGGCGTGCCTGGGCCAGCGTGTGCCCATGGTCGGCGGCATCGTTCAGGAAGCGCCACGCTGCAGCCGGATCACGCGCGACGGCACGCCCTTCCTCATAAGCAGTGGCGAGGATGAACATGGCTTCACCGTCGCCATGAGCGGCGGATCGTTTCATCCATGCGATATATTCGGCTGTATTCGGTTCCGTGCCGATGCCGTCGCGGAAGGCCAGGGCGAGCAGTCGTTCGGCGATCGCCTCATTGGACTGGGCGGCGTGCAGATAAAGGCTGAAGGCACGAGCAGGGTCGCGTTCGACGCCGAGACCACGCTGGTACAAGAGACCTAGCCGCGCTTCGCCCAGGGCGAAACCGCCGTCGGCCGCGCGGCGGTACCAGTCGGCCGCCTTCTCCGGGGCAGGGGCGCCGAGGTGGCCGAGCTCAAGGAACAGGCCGAGGTTGGATTGCGCCCAGGGATTGTCCTGATCGGCAGCGCGCTGGGTCCAGTCCTGCGCGAGCGACCAGTTCTGGGTGATGCCGTCACCGTAGGCGTACATGACGCCAAGGGCGGCTTGCGCGTCGCCGTCGCCGGCTTCAGCAGCTTCCTTCAGCAGTGTTGCGGCATAATCCGGATTTCGCGGGGTGTCCTCACCGCGCAGCAGAATCAATCCGAGTTCCCGGCGCGCGGCTGCCGAACCAAGCTCCACGCCGCGACTGAGCCAGCGCATTGCTTCCGGAATGTCGCGACGCACGCCGGAACCGTAGGCATAGTCCGTGCCGATGGTGACGGCGGCTTCGGCATCACCGGACAAGGCAGCGCGAAGGAGGTTGGCCCATTCTTCGTGGGCCGCATTGGCGCGTTTTGGTTCCGGGAGGACGAAGGCGGTGTCGAGCGAAAGAGAGGCAAGCGCTGGGACGGTGAGCGCGATCGTGGCTGCGACGGAACATCCCAGGGCGAAACATCCCAGACTGGCAATCCGCATTCATCGGCACCTTTCACGTTTCCGTGCATTTCAAGCGAAGCGCGCGAAAAAGTGAAGAACTTTCTATAGCCGGTATTGAGCGAATGGCGGTCAGGGCTGGGCGACTGCGGCTGACCAAGGTTGCGCAACGTCGCTGATGCCGATGCGGGTGCCGTCCGGTGATATGACGATACCGTTCGGGCATGCGAAGTTGATCGGCATGACCCCGTGCTCAACGACGCTCAGCGGGCCGGCGGCGGCCAGAGCCTGGACGATGTCCGCCGGCATCCTGGCATCCACCGATATCCTGTCCGGATCGGAGACATCGATGCGGGGATGGTGGGCGGCCTTGTCGAGTTCCATGCCGAAATCAGCGACGAAGGCCACGAGCTGGAGGATGGATGCAAGAATGCGCCGGCCGCCGGAAGCGCCCGCCGCGAGCCAGGGCCGATCCTGCTTCCTCAGGATAACCGGAGACATGTTGGTCAACGGCCGCTTTCCGCCGCCGATCGAGTTCGGCTGGCCGGGGCGGGAATCGAACCACATGATGCCGTTGTTCATCAGGATGCCGCTTCGGGGCAAAACGACACGGCTGCCCATCGACGACAGCAGGGTTGAGGTCAATGCGACCATCGTTCCTTCCGCGTCACAGACGGTGAGGTGTGTGGTGCACGTTTCACCAGCTTTCGTCTCGGCGTCGCCCAGTCCGGCCAGACGTTCGGCATAAGCGCGCTTCAGGGCCTGGCCGAGTGCGACGAACCATTCGGCGTCGGGAGTGCCCCGGGGCGCCACTTCCCGCATCTGTTCCAGCACACGCTGCATGGTGGGTGCGGCGGTCAGGCCGCCGGCCATCTGGACCTCATATCCGCTGCAGGCAAAGCTGGTAGCGGGGCGCACGCGAGGATGGCATCCGCGGAGGTCGGCGGCTGAGAGGACCCCGCCCACGTCCTTCGTATCGGAAACGATCGCGGCCGCAATCTCACCGTCGTACTGGTCGCGCAGACCCGCTCGTGCAAGCTGCTCCAACGTGTCGCTCAGGGCGCCAAGGCGGAAGAAACCGGGCGTTCCCTGATAGGGCGGGACTGGCGGCAGGCCAGCTGGGAGATAGATCCGGGCGCTTTCCGGGTATCTCCGCAGCGCGGAGGCCGAGAAGGCGATTTTCAGAGTGGTGAACCAGTCCTGCGGCAGGCCTCGTTTGGCCAGGGCGATGGCGGGGGCGACGACCTCGGCGATGGGCAACCGCCCCCAGAGATGATGCATGTGGGCATAGCCGGCGGTTGCAGAGGGAATTGCGAACGACAGCGGGCCATGGATGTTGGCATCGTCCTCGACCTCGGGCCAGGCGAACAGGTCCTGCTTCATGCGACCGGTCAGCCTGAAGGCGGATGCGTCCAGCGCGGCTGGTGCAACGGGCCCGAAGTCGACGACTTCGGCAAATTTCTGTCCGGTCCGGTGCACCAGGGCGAAGCCGACGCCGCCGAGGCCGGAATTCCAAGGCTCGGCCGCGGCCAGTGCCAGTGCGGTGGCGACGGCGGCGTCGATGGCATTGCCTCCGGCCTGCAGGATGGCAACCCCGGCTTCGGCGGCTTCCCGGGACTGGGAGACAACGATGCCGCGCCGCCCACGGGCCGCAGGCTTGGTCAGAGCCCAGTTCTGGGTCGTGTAGGCGAGCCGAAGGTCGGACATGTTCATCAGCCTCCTGCCAACTGGATCCAGCCGGCAGCACGTTGTTGTCGGGCTGTGCGCCTTGCGGTGCATCAGCTCCTGCGGATGGTATGGTGAGGAACATTCCCTGTCGATATACTGCGGCCTCCTAGACGATATGTTTCGAGCTAATCGGCGGATGACGGACGCGTCGCATCGTGTGGAGCCAGCAACCCGTACTCGCACCCATCCTGCGCGCAGTCTCGCAGCTTGGCGACCCGACGTTCGTCGGTGTGCTGTGGCGAAGCGTCGCATGGTCGGCTGCCTGTCTTGTCGGCCTGTATGCCGCGGCGATCTCGCTGGTGCATCAAGTCCTGGAGCTGCATGGCATCTGGGCCTGGGCAGCGGACCTGCTGAGCACGGTGGGAGCCGCGCTGCTCGCGACCTGGTTGTTCCTGCCGGTCGCGGCCGCGATTGGGACGTTGTACATCGAACGGATCGCGATCGCGGTGGAACGGCGGTTCTATCCCTGGCTGCCGGCGGCGCACGGCGCGTCGATTGCCGAGCAAACCTGGGACGGCATTGCGGTTGCCGTGCGCGTGCTGGCGTTCAGCGTCCTGGGTCTGATCCTGGCGGTTGTCCTCCCGGGTGCAGGGTTGGTTCTAGGCTGGCTGATCGCGTCCTACGCGTTCGGCCGCGGCCTGTTTGCCGCGGTTGCGATGCGGCGGATGAACCGGGCCGACGCCGAGGCACTGTATCGATACAGACGTGGTACGGTCCTCGTCCAGGGTGCGATTCTCGCGCTGGCGAGCTATGTGCCACTGCTCAATCTGCTGATCCCTCTGGTTGGTACGGCGGCGATGGTGCACGTTCTGGATGCTGCCATGACAACGAGGTTTGCACGATATCCCGATTCGATCGGAGCGTCGTCGTAAGAATGTGAAAATAGTAAACAGATTGTTGTTTGACTCCGCAGCTCCATGATACGTGGAGGCTCCAACCCCAGCACTGGTGCTGTGCCTTGTTCAAACGCCGAAAGCCCGAAGAAACGATTCCCATGCCCCCTGGAACCGCGTTGCCGGCGGGCTTGCCTTCTGACCCCGAAGAGGCAGAGGCCGGCCAGCCCGATCTGATGGCGGACAAGCCTGACGTTGAGGCTGACCAGCCCGATCTGGTTTTGATACCGCCGGTCAAGGTCACGCCCCCTACCGCCAGTGACAATGGTCTTGGTGTTCCTCCCTTTCGCCCTGCTCCGCCCAAGGAGACGCAATCCATGTCCCGCCCCCCGTTCCCTGCCCCACCAACTCCGCCCGCCCCGCCTCCGCCGCCGGCGCCACCTGCTGCGCGGCAGAGTGCTCCGACCCGCCCGGCTTCGCGCGACATCTCCGAGCGGCGGACCCTGGTCGTCGGCCGGGGGATCAGCGTCCAGGGTACGGTCCAGGACGCAGAACGCCTGGTCGTGGAAGGCACGGTGGAAGCGACCATGATCCACGCGACGGAACTGTCGATTGCACCTGGCGGCGTCTTCAAGGGCGAAGTTGAGGTTGAGGAGGCCGAAATCGCTGGAACGATCGATGGCACGCTGACGGCCCGAAGTGGCCTGATCGTCCGTGGATCCGGCAAAGTTCTTGGCACGGCGCGCTGCCGCCGCCTGCAAGTGGAAGATGGTGGCCAGATCTCGGGCCGGGTGGAGATGCTGACCGACCAGCCAGTTTCTGACCTCGCTCCGCGTCAGACGATCGAAAGCGTCGCCTGAGCCGCTCGCCCGGTCAGTGCGCCGAATGGCGCGCTGACCGGACGACGACAGCGTGATCGCTGAGTCTTTTGATGGTCTGCCTCAAACGACCACGCGCTATCGCGGGATCGCCTGATACGCGGCCAGGCACGCGACATCAACGATCTGGCTGGATGATGCGTCCATCGGCACGATCTGAACGGGCTTCTCCATTCCCAGCAAGAGCGGGCCGATCGTCGTGCCGCTGCCCAGATGGTGCGCCAGACGGGCGGCAATATGGGCTGAGTGCAGACCGGGCACTATAAGGACGTTGGCATCACCGGTCAGTCGGCAGAACGGGTAGAGAACGCGGATCGACGGCTCAAGCGCAACATCGGGGCTCATTTCGCCATCGTACTCGAAATCCACCTTGCGGCGGTCCAGGATGGCAACGGCGTCGCGCATCGGGATAACACGTTCGTTCTGCGGATCGCCGAAGGTCGAATGGGACAGCAGGGCTACGCGCGGCTCATGTCCGAGATGCCGAGCTGCGGCGGCGGCGCCGATGGCGATGTCGGCAATTTCCTCGGCATTGGGGCGGAAGTTCACAAGCGAATCCGCCAGGAAAATCGTCTTGCCACGGGCGCCGACAAGCAGGGTCAGACCGAACGGA
>DASQVN010000118.1:0-5395 GCA_035640755.1 Rhodopila sp. | reverse complement strand
CGGGGGCTCGGGCGCAGTCCGGGCGTGACGGTGCGTTGGGGCGCAGGGGTTCGGCATCGACGCGGGTGCGGAGATGGTCGCCATGCGGGCGGCGATGACGGCCATGGAATGCCGGCGGCCGGTGGGATCGTTATCCGTGCGTGCGATCGCATTTCGTTCGCCTGGATGCCGTTCGCTCGCATTTGGTTCGCCCCCACTTGGTTCGCTGGGGCGGTGGGGCTTCGGCGCGGCCATGGCGTGATCCGCTGGGATTGACCCGTTCGATGGTGCGGATAACGCTATCTTTCCTCATTTCAGCAGTGGTTCGCATTGTCTGACGCGCCTGCCGCAGACAATCACGCGCTAAACGATCACGCGCTGGCATGCAGGGATGTGAAACCGGGTTGCCGAGGGGTGGATACACAGTGAGTTGACTGAAACAAATCGGCAGACTGGGCTGGTTGTCTGCGTCATGCTGCGATGCAGCGTTGATTGACTTCGGGCGGGCGGGCGAATTTGGCGCAGTCTGCGACGGTTCGCGGCGGGCGATTGTGTGCAGTACTTTGCGAAATACACAATCCGACGTGATCCGACACTATTGCGTCACAACAATGCCCCTGTTGGTCAACGCGGTGATGTTGCTATAGACGGGGCATCGATGCTTTCGCCGCGCATCGGTGCCGGCCGCGCAAGCGTGTTTGGCCCCGAGGCTGCGGCGAGGGTGAGGGACAGGATTCAACAGAGGTTAGGAAACAGGCCTTGACCAATCATTCCGTCCAAGAACGAGGATGGCGCAAGCATGCTGAAGCCGCTCTGGCCGGCACCGGCGTGCAGGCCTCGCGCCCCGTCAATGCGAATCAGACGACAGCGGCCCTGGTGGCCGAGGCAGTGCGCCGCAACGAAGGGCGGCTGTCGATCGATGGCGCGCTGATGGTGGAAACGGGCGTGCACACCGGGCGGTCGGTGCAGGACAAGTTCGTGGTGGACGACCCCTCGGTGAGCAAGGACGTGTGGTGGGGCAAGGTCAACCAGCGCATGCCGGTGGAACGGTTCAATGCGCTGAAGGGGCGGGTGCAGGCCTATTTGCAAGGGCAGGAGCTGTTCACCCAGGATTTGTATGCCGGGGCCGATCCGGCGTACCGGGTGCGGGTGCGGCTGGTGACGACGCAGGCGTGGAACGCACTGTTCGCGCGCAACATGTTCATCCGCCCGCCTGAGGCGGAGCTGGATGGCTTCGAACCGGACTACGTGATCCTGCACGCGCCGCTGTTCCAGACCGACCCGCAGATCGACGGGGTGCGGTCGTCGACGACCATTGCGCTGTCGTTCGAGCAGCGGATGGTGGTGCTTGCCGGCACCGAGTATGCCGGCGAGGTGAAGAAGTCGATCTTCACGGTGATGAACTGGATCCTGCCGGCCAGGGGCGTGCTGCCGATGCATTGCAGCGCGAATATTGGCCGGCAGGGGGATGTGGCGCTGTTCTTCGGGCTCTCCGGCACCGGGAAGACCACCTTGTCATCCGATCCCGAGCGCCGGCTGATCGGCGATGATGAGCATGGCTGGAGCGAGAACGGCACGTTCAATTTCGAAGGCGGCTGCTATGCCAAGGTGATCAACCTCTCGCAGCAGGCGGAGCCGGAGATCTGGGCTGCGACGCACCGGTTCGGCTCGGTTCTGGAGAACGTGATCGGTGACGAGCACGGGCGGCTCGATCTGACCGACAAGTCGCGGACCGAGAACACGCGGTCGTGCTACCCGGTGGAGTTCATCCCGAATGTCGAGCTCTCGGGCCGGGGCGGGCAGCCGAAGAATGTGGTGATGCTGACCTGTGATGCGTTCGGGGTGCTGCCGCCGATCTCCCGCCTGACGCCGGCGCAGGCGATGTACCACTTCCTGTCGGGCTATACGGCGCAGGTGGCGGGCACGGAAAAGGGGCTGGGGTCGGAGCCGCGGGCGGTGTTCAGCACCTGCTTCGCGCATCCGTTCCTGCCGCGGCATCCGGAAGTGTATGGGCGGATGCTGGCGGAGCTGATCGCACGCCACGGCTCGACCTGCTGGCTGGTGAACACGGGGTGGAGCGGCGGGTCCCATGGGGTGGGGAGCCGGATGAGCATCAAGCACACGCGGGCGTTGCTGGCGCGGGCGCTGGATGGCTCGTTGACCGCGAGGGAGTTCCGCAAGGAGCCGTATTTCGGGCTGTCGATCCCGGTGCAGGTGCCGGGCATCCCGGATGAGGTGCTGGACCCGCGGCAGGCCTGGGCGGACAAGGCCGCCTACGACCGTACGGCGAAGCAGCTGATTGCCCGGTTCGAGGAGAACTTTGCCGCGTTCGCGGACGGGGTGGGGGAGGATGTGAGGGCGGCGGCGATCCGGGGGGCTCGGTAGCGGGCCGTCGCGTGGGTGGTGCTGGGGGAGACGGCGCTTTTTCACCACGGGGGCACTGAGATAGACGGAGAGCCGCGGAGGATCACGGGACCGTGCAGGGGCACGCGCGGGTATGATTGTCATACCTGCCGATTGATGGCTATCCTGGGTGGACAAAAAGACATCGGGGAGCAAGCGACATGAAAGCCTTTGGTCTGGCGGCATGCGTGGGGCTGGCGGCTGCGGCGATGTTGGGGGTGTCCGGGCCAGTGATGGCCCAGGCGGACTGCAAGCTCCTGGTGGCGCCGTCACCGTTCGGGCCGGAAGACCAGGTGGGGGCGACCAACCGGGTGACGCCGGAGGTGACGAAGGCGGCCGCGGCGGAAATCCAGACCGGGGTGGTGACGCCGATGGCGTTCAACCTGGTGGATGGCGTGCCGCTGTTCGGCACGCGGTTCAGCAAGACGGTGCTGACCACGGCGGCGCTGGTGCCCGGCGCGGAATACGGCAAGAACAAGCTGAGCTACATGGAGGACACCTACCTGAGCCAGTCGCACGTCGGCACGCATATCGACGGGCTGGGCCATATCGGCGTACAGGATTGTTACTACAACCAAACGCCGATGGGCAAGTATGTGACGCAGAACTACCTGAAGCGTCTGGGCCTCGAGAACATCAAGACGTTTGCCACGCGCGGCGTGATCATCGACGTGGTCAAGGTGTTCCAGCAGGCGGGCAAGCTGAAGAGCAATGCGGCGTGCAAGTCGCCGTGCCTGGATGCCGGGACGATGATCACCGAGCAGGATCTGCAGGCCGGGCTGAAGCTGTACAACGTGACGCTGCGCGAGGGCGATGCGGTGTTCCTCAACACCGGATGGGGCGATCTGTTCGCGCAGTATCCGGCGCAGAATGCGGTCTATAACGGGGGTGAGCCGGGGTTGACCAAGGCGGCGGCCCAATGGCTGGCGTCGCAGAAGGTGGTGGCGGTCGGCGCGGACACCTTTGCGGTCGAGGTGATTCCGCATGAGAATAGGGAGGAGGCGTTCCCGGTCCATAAGCTGCTCCTGACCGACAACGGCATCCACATCATCGAGAACGTGCGGACGGATCTGATCTCGGCGGAGGCGGCGCGCACCAACCGGGCGACATTCTTCCTGGAACTGACGGTGCCAAAGATGGTCGGCACGACGGGCACGTTCGTGAACATCCAGGCCGTGCAGTAGCGGATGATCCGGCGGCGGGGCCTGCTGGCCGGTGCCGCGGTGCTGGCCGGTCTTGCCCCCGCATTGGGGCAGGACCGGCGGTTCCGTATCGGCTTCGCCAACCTGGACGAAACGCCAGGCGTGACGCTGGAGGGGCTCGGCTTCACCGGCGAGGAGGTGCGGCGGAGCTTCGAACTCGCGGCACGCACGCTGCCGGTGGACATGGTCTATTTCGACAACGCCGGCGACGCGGAGAAGGCGGTTGCCAACGCCGAGGCGGCGGTGGTGGCGCGCGTCGATCTGCTGATCGAGTACAATGCCGATGCGGAGGCGAATGCGCGGATCGCCGAACGGCTGGCCGGGGCGGGGATTGGGGTGCTGGCGCTGGTGCATGCGGTGCCGGGCGCGCCGTGGTACGGGCCCGACAACCACGCGGCCGGGCTGATTGCCGGCCGAGCGCTGGGGGACTTTGCGCGCGAGAACTGGGCCGACGAGGATGTGCTGGGCGTGCTGATCGGCGGGCTGGCGGATGCCTCGCCGGCGGTTGAGGCGCGCGTCGCGGGCATTACCGAGGGCGTGCGGCAGACCCTGCCGGAGCTGAAGCTGGCGGCGCTGGATACCGGCGGGCAGCCGGTGCGGGCCGATGCGCTGCTGGCGAAGTTCCTGCAGACGCAGCGCGGGCGGCGGATGCTGATTGCGACGCTGGATGACCTTTCGGCGATGCATGCCCGGAACGCGATCGAGATGAACCGGCGGCAAAGCGACTGCATCATCGTCAGCCAGGGGCTCGATCCGAACATCCATGGCGGGGCGAGCGAGAAGAAGGAGATCGATCCCGCCAACCGGGCGAGCGTGGTTCTGGGATCGGTGGCGTACTACATGGATCGTTACGGGTATGATGTGCTGCCGCTGGCGCTGCGGATGCTGCGGGGGGAACGGCTGCCGGCGCAGACGTTCACCCGGCATGTGCTGGTGACGGCGGGGAACGTGTTCCGGGAGTATCCGCCGTTTGATATGAACTGATGCGGCTGTTGGGGTGGGGTTTGTGCTTGTGTGGGCTTGGGTTTTTCACCACGGGGTGCACTAAGGCCAACGGAGGGCCGCGGAGAGGGGTGGGGTCAGACGGAGAAGTACTTGGCGCGGGGGTTGAGTACGACGATTGCGCTGGTGGATTGTTCTGGATGGAGCTGGAATTCCTCGGACAATGAGATGCCGATCCGTTCGGCGCTGAGAAGAGACAGAAGCGCGGTCTGGTCTTCGAGATTCGGGCAGGCGGGATAGCCGAACGAGTAGCGGCTGCCGCGGTACGCCTGGGCGAGCATTCGTTCCATGTCCCGGTCGTCCTCGGCGGCGAAGCCGAGTTCGGCGCGGATGCGCTTGTGGACGTATTCGGCCATCGCCTCGGCCATCTCGACCGAGAGGCCGTGCAGGTAGAGGTAGTCCTGGTAGCGGTTATCCTCGAACCACAGGCGGGCGGTGTCGGATGCCTTCTGGCCGACGGTGACGACCTGCAGGGCGATGACGTCGCGTTCGGCGTCATCGATGTCGCGGAAGAAGTCGGCGATGCACTCGCCGTCCTCCTTCGGCTGGCGGGGGAGGGTGAAGCGGGCGACCTCGGTGGTGCCGTCCGGTTCGAAGATGATCAGATCGTTGCCCTGGCCGGCAGCCTTCCAGTAGCCGTAGGCGGCCTGGGGCTTCAGGATGTCGTGCTGGTCGCACAGGGAGAGCATGCGGCGCATGACCGGGCGCAGTTCCTGCTTGGCCCAGCCGAGGAAATCCTCAAGCGAGCGGCCCTGTTTGCGGAAGCCCCACTGGAATTGATACAGGCTGCGTTCGTTGACGAAGGGGAC
>DASQVN010000117.1:0-4046 GCA_035640755.1 Rhodopila sp. | reverse complement strand
CAGCATGCCGAAGCAGCGCATGCCGGCATCTGCCCATTCGGCCTCGGTCATCTCCGAGCCGTTGGCATTGATCCAGGTGACGTCCTTGACGTCGAGCGCCGCGTTGTAGGCACCGGTAAGGAAGCGGTTGCGGCGCAGGATTGGGAATTGGCGACGCAGGCGGGTCAGCTTCTGGACGAAGCGGATGAGCGATTTGCCCTTGTCGGCGATGCCCCAATCGACCCAGCTGATGTCGTTGTCCTGGCAGTAGGCATTGTTGTTGCCCTTCTGCGTGCGGCCGAACTCGTCGCCGGCCAGCACCATCGGCGTGCCCTGGGCCAGGAGCAGCGTGCCCAGCATGTTGCGCATCTGGCGCTTGCGGGCCTCGTCGATTTCCGGATCGTCGGTCTCGCCCTCGACGCCGTGGTTCCAGCTGTGGTTGTTGTCGCTGCCGTCGCGGTTGTCTTCCTGGTTCGCCTCGTTGTGCTTCTCGTTGTAGCTGACGACGTCGCGCAAGGTGAAACCGTCATGGGCGGTGATGAAGTTGACCGACGCCCAGGGCTTGCGGCCGCGCTTGTTGAATATGTCGGCGGACGCGCAGAGCCGCTGCGCCAGCGCCGGCGCCTTCCCCTCGTCGCCCTTCCAGAACGCGCGCACGTCGTCGCGGAAACGGTCGTTCCACTCCGCCCAGCCCGGCGGAAACCCGCCCACCTGGTAGCCGCCCGGGCCGACATCCCAGGGCTCGGCGATCAGCTTGACGCCGTTCAGCACCGGGTCCTGCTGGCAGACGTTGAGGAAGCCGCTGGAAATGTCGAACCCGTGCGGCTCGCGCGCCAGGATGGTGCCGAGATCGAAACGGAACCCGTCCACGTGCATCTCCTGCACCCAGTAGCGCAGGCTGTCGGCCACCATCTGCAGCACGCGGGAATTGGACAGGTTCAGCGTGTTCCCGGTGCCGGTGTCGTTGATGTAGTAGCGCTGCTCCGGCAGCAGCCGGTAGTAGCTGACGTTGTCGATGCCTCGGAAGCAGAGGGTCGGACCCTTCTCGTTGCCCTCGGCGGTGTGGTTGTAGACCACGTCCAGGATCACTTCGAGCCCGGCGTCGTGCAGGTGCGCGACCATCTCCTTGAACTCGGCATGGGCGAAGGCGGGCTTGCTGCTGTAGCGCGGATCGGGGGCGAAGTAGCCGATCGTGTTGTAACCCCAATAGTTGGTGAGCCCTTTGTCGATGAGCATGCTGTCGTTGATGAAGGTGTGCACCGGCAGCAGCTCGACGCTGGTCACGCCCAGGCCGCGGATCCACTCCACGACCTCCTTGACCGCCAGCGCGCTGTAGGTGCCGCGCAACTCCTCCGGCACGGCCGGATGCAGCTTGGTGAAGCCGCGGACATGCATCTCATAGATGATCGTCCGCTCCCAGGGCACGTCCGGGCGGCGGTCGCGCAGCCAGGTGAAGGCGGGGTCGATCACCACGCATTTCGGCATGTTGGGGGCGCTGTCGCGCTCGTCGAAGGTCAGGTCGTCGCCGGTCTCCAACTGGTAGGCGAACACCTCCGGCCCCCATTTCAGTTCGCCGACATGGCCCTTGGCGTAGGGGTCGAGCAGCAGCTTGTTGGGGTTGAAGCGGTGCCCGGCCTCGGGATCCCAGGGGCCGTGGACGCGGTAGCCGTAGACGGTGCCGGGCCGGGCATCGGGCAGGTAGCCGTGCCATACCTCGTCGGTATATTCCGGAAGTTCAATGCGTTCGAGCTCGGTCGTGCCATCCTGGTCGAAGATGCACAGCTCCACCTTGGTCGCATTGGCGGAGAACAAGGCAAAGTTCACGCCGACCCCGTCCCAGGTCGCGCCGAGCGGGTGCGGCAGCCCCTCGGCGATCCGAGACGCCTTGATGATTTGCAGCAATTCTTTGACCTGCCTCTGTCCGTTGCCGAGCGAAAGCGCAAGTACGCCGTCCTGGGTTGCAGCGCCAGCGGTTTACAGCGCGCCGTGATGAGTGCATATGCGCGCAATGGCCACCTCGACCGCGCCGCCGATCCGTGCCGCCCGCACAAGGCTCCTGCTCGAAGCGCCGATCCTCGGCACCTTGCTCCGGCTCGCCGCCCCGAACCTCGTGGTCATGCTCGCGCAGGCCTCGACCGGGCTGGTCGAGACGGCCTTCGTCGGCCGGCTCGGCACCGACGCGCTGGCCGGCATGGCCCTGGTGTTCCCCGGCGTGATGCTGATGCAGATGGTCTCGGGCGGGGCGATGGGGGGCGGCATCGCGGCGGCGATAGCCCGCGCGCTCGGCGCCGGGCGGCGGGCGGATGCGGACGCGCTGGTCTGGCACGCGCTGGCGATCAATGTGGCGCTGGCACTGCTGTTCATGCTCGCCGGGCTGCTGGGCGGGCCCGCCCTCTACCGGTTCATGGGCGGCCACGGCAAGGCGCTCGAGGCCGCGCTACTCTATTCGAACATCCTGTTCGGCGGCGCCCTGCTGCTCTGGCTGATGAACGCGCTCGCAAGCTGCCTCCGCGGCACCGGCAACATGGTCGTGCCCTCCGCGGTCATCTGTGTGGGCGCCGTCCTGCTGGTGCCGCTCTCGCCGCTGCTGATCTTCGGCCTCGGCCCCTTCCCGCGGCTCGGCATCGCCGGCGGCGGCGTCGCCGTGCTGCTCTACTACGCCGGGGGCACGGCGGTCTTGGCCTGGTACGTCCGGTCGGGCCGCTCGCTCGTCCGGCTGCAGGCGGCCCGGCTGCGCTGGGCCCCGCTATGGGACATCCTGCGGGTCGGGCTGGTCGCAGCACTCGTCTCGGTGCAGACCCAGATCATCGTGACCGCGGCCACCGCCTTCGTCGGCCGGTTCGGCACCGGCGCCATCGCCGGCTACGGCGCGGGCGCGAGGCTGGAATACCTGCTGATCCCGCTCGTGTTCGGGCTCGGGGCACCGCTGGTCGCCCTGATCGGCACGAATATCGGCGCCGGGCAGCGGGCGCGCGCCGTTCGGGTCGCCTGGATCGGTGCCGGCGTCGCCTTCGTCATGACCGAGGCGATCGGGCTTGCCGCCGCCGCCTTCCCTGCCGCCTGGCTCGGCCTGTTCGGCGCCGACCCGGCGATGCTCGCGACCGGGTCGACCTATCTGCGCCTCGCCGGCCCGTTCTACGGCTTCTTCGGCCTCGGCATGGCGATCTACTTCGCCTCGCAGGGCGCGGGGCGGATGGCCTGGCCGCTCACCGCGGCACTGCTGCGCACCTTGATCGCCGTCGGCGGCGGCTGGCTCGCGCTGCACTGGACAGACCAGCCCGGGCCGGTATTCCTGGCGCTCGGGGCCGGGCTGGTGACGTTCGGCGTGGTCAACGCGCTCGCGCTCGCGGCGGGCGCCTGGTCTGGGACGCGCGCATGAACGAGATGTATTACGAGGATTTCCAGGTCGGCCAGCGCTTCACCTCCCGCTCCTTGGTCATGACCCGCGAGCGCATCGTCGCCTATGCCGAGGAGTTCGACCCGCAGCCGCAGCACCTGAGCGAGGAGGGCGCCGCGAAGAGCAATTTCGGCGAGCTGATCGCGAGCGGCTGGCACACCGCCGCCGTCTCCATGCGGCTGCAATACGAGGCCGTGTTCGGCCGCATCGCCAATGGCGCGATCGGGGCGGGGGTCGACCTGAGATGGTTGCGCACCGTCCGGCCCGGCGACGAACTGCACGTGGTCGTCGAGGTCAAGGAGATGCGGCCCTCGAACTCGCGCCCCGAGCGTGGGCTGGTCACCTTCCTGACCACGACCATCAACCAGGACGGCGAGCCGGCCGAGACAATGCTCGGTACCGTGATCATGCCGCGGCGGCCCCAGGCCTAGACAGGGGCGCGCCTGCCGACATAGTGGCGGGGGCAGAACGGATAGGGATTCGATGCACGCACGCTTCGGGCTGGCCGCATTGCTGGCCCTGTCGGGCTGCGGCAGCCTGTTGACGGAAACCACCTCCACGGTCGCGGGCGTGGCCGGCGCGGCCACAGGGGCCGCCATCACCAAGAACGCGACCATCGCCGCCGCGGTCGGCCTGGGCATCAACTCCGCCGCCGCCGAAGGCCTACGCT
>DASQVN010000116.1:0-6997 GCA_035640755.1 Rhodopila sp. | reverse complement strand
CCCCAGAAGCAGCGCGCTATCGTGCTGGGCATCGGCGGCGCGACGGCAATCCGCATCGCCATGGGCGCCGTTGCCCTACAGTTGCTGCAGATCATCGGCCTGCTGCTTGCCGGTGGCTTGCTGCTGCTGTGGGTCTGCTGGCGCATGTACCGGGAGCTGCGCCGCCCGCATCCGCCGAATGCCGCCAAGGTAGGGGGCAAGACGCTGCGCCAGGCCATGGTGCAGATCATCCTCGCGGATGTGTCCATGAGCCTCGACAACGTCCTCGCCGTTGCCGGCGCGGCGCATGACAGCTTCTGGATCCTCGGCGCCGGCCTGCTGCTCTCGGTCGCCCTGATGGGGCTCGCCGCAAACCTGGTCGCCGCGCTGCTGGAGCGGTATCGCTGGATCGCCTGGGCCGGCCTGCTGATCGTGCTGTACGTCGCGCTGGAGATGATCTGGTCCGGCGGGCATGAGGTCGCACGCGCAGTCTGAACCCACTGCCCGGTTCTCAAACAACGGTGATCGTCCCGCTTCACGCCAATCTGCGTACCATCTTGCTTCTGTCATTCGCAACGGAGCGCGCCAATGAAAGCGACAACCCGTTTGCTGCTGGGGCTGGTCGCCCCCGTGCTGATGGTGGTCACCGCACAGGCCCAATCGCCGCAGCAGAAGCCCGTGCGTCCTCGTGCGGTTCCGACCGCAAGCCAGACGATCATTGCCCCCTACACACCGCCGGCCCCCACCCCCGCGCAGCCGCCTCCGCTCTTCCAGATCGGCAACCTGCCCGCGCGGCTTTGGGCGCCGGTTCCGCCGCCCTACGACGCGAGGGCAAACCGCAACAACGCCGCCAATCCGCTGTGGTGGGACGACAGCATGGGGTAGAGCAGATCGCGGGAGCGTGAATCTGCTCCGCCGATCAACGCTTAACGTAATTGCGGCGCGTATTGCAGGCCGCCCTTGGTCCACAATGCATTCCGCCCGCGCTCAAGGCCCAGCGGGGTGATGTCGCGCTCCCACATTTCGCCATAGTTGCCGACCTGGCGTATGATGTTCGCCGCCCAGGCGTCGTTCAGCCCGAGTGACTTGCCGAGGTTGCTCTCCATCCCCAGCAGCCGCCGGATGTCCGGCACGGTCGTATCCTTGAACGTACCGACGTTTTGGCTGTTCACGCCCAGGTTTTCCGCAACCAGTGTTGCGAAGTGCGTCCACTTCACGATGTCCAGCCACTTGTCGTCACCCTTGCGCACCATCGCGCCGCTGGGGCCGAGCCCGATCGGCTCCGGCAGGATCAGCAGTTCCTTCGCCTTGGAGCCCTGCATGTAGCGGAACCCCGCAATCTGGGAGCTGTCGGTCGTATAGGCGTCGCACCGGCCGGACAGGAACGCCTGGCGGATTTCGCTCAGGTTGCCGATCAGCACGGGCGTATAGCTGATCCCCTCGGCCCGTGCCCAGTCGGCCAGGTCCAGCTCGGTCGTCGTGCCTGGCAGCACACAGATCGTCGCGCCGCCAAGCTGCTTGACCGATTTCACGCCCGAGGACGTTTTCACGATGATGCTGGTGCCATCCCAGAAATTGATTCCGCCGAACTCCAGCCCCAGGCTGCTTTCGCGGGTCAATGACCAGCCGGTATTGCGCACCAGCACGTCGATCTCACCCGATTGCAGCGCGGTAAAGCGGTTTTGCGCCGTGACCGACACCCATTTGACCTTGCCGGCGTCGCCCAGCACCGCCGCCGCGATCGCCTTGCAGTAGTCGGCATCCAGCCCGCGCATCACACCGGTGCTGTCCACCATCGAAAACCCCGGGATTTCCCCTCCGGTACCGCACAGCAGTTCACCGCGCGCACGGACTGCATCCAGGGTAGGGGATCCGCTGCCTTGCCCGAACGCCATAAACGGAGCCGCTAAAATGCCGAGAAGGCACAACAGGCAGCGCCAGGCCATCGATCTTCCCCCCAAGGTGTAGGCGCCATACTATCGCTCCATACAGAAGCCGCAACAAAGGATGCTGGCATGGCCCCCGAAACCGTCGTTGTGGAAACCGACACCGTTCTACCGCAACGGGCCGAGGTCGTGATCATCGGCGGCGGCATCGCCGGCGTCAGCACGCTGCTCGCCCTGGCGGACCGCGGCGTGCAGGCGGTTCTCGTGGAAAAGGGCCGCCTCGCGGGCGAGCAGTCATCCCGCAACTGGGGGTATTGCCGCACCCAGGGCCGCGACCAGGCCGAGGTCCCCTTGGCGCTGGAAAGCCTGCGCCAGTGGGACCGCATGGCCGAACGGGTCGGCGCCGATGTCGGCTTCCGCCGCGCCGGCACATGCTATCTGTGCGAAACTCCGAAGGAGGTCGCGGCCTATGAGGCATGGCTCGACGCCGCCCGCCAGTTTCAGGTGCAAAGCCGCGTGCTCACGCCCGATCAGGTCAACGAAGTCGTGCCTGGCTCCAGCCGCCGCTGGGCGGGCGCCCTCTATACCCCGAATGACGGCCGTGCGGAGCCGCAGCTTGCAGTGCCGCTGATGGCGCAGGCCGCCCGCCGCGCCGGCGCCGTGGTGCTGACCGGCTGCGCCGCGCGCGGCGTCGAAACGAAAGCCGGCCGCGTCAGCGCTGTGGTGACCGAGAAGGGTGCCATCGCCTGCGATGCCGTCGTCCTTGCCGGCGGCGCCTGGTCGCGCCTGTTCTGCGGCAACACAGGAATCGACTTCCCCCAGCTCAAGGTGCTCGGCTCCGTCATGCGCACAGAGCCGCTGGACGGCCCGCCGGAACTCGCCGTCGCGGGCCCCGACTGGGCGTTCCGCAAGCGCAAGGACGGCGGCTACACCGTCGCCCGCCGCAACAAGTACGAGGCACATATCGTCCCGGACAGCTTCCGCCTGCTGCCGGTCTTCCTTCCGGGCATGATCCGCACGAAGAAGGAATACGTCATCCGCCCGTTCGGCCGATTCCGCGAGGAAGCGCGCACCCCGCGCCGCTGGTCGCTCGATCAGCCCAGCCCGTTCGAGGCCACCCGCGTGCTCGATCCCGCGCCGAACCCTGCGATTGTCGAGGAAGGCCGGCGCAACCTGGTCCGCGACTTCCCCGCCTTCGCGCCGATCCGGGTGGCGCAGAGCTGGGGCGGGCTGATCGACACGACCCCGGACGCCGTGCCGGTGATCGGTCCCGTCCAGTCCCTGCCCGGTTTTTTCCTCATGAGCGGATTTTCCGGTCACGGCTTCGGCATTGGACCCGGGGCAGGGCGCTTGATGGCGGAACTCGTCACGGGCGCCGCCCCCTGCGTCGATCCCACGCCGTTCCGCTTTGAACGTTTCGGCGCTCCGGCGGCGAAGGCGGCGTAACCGGCAACAAGGCCTCCGCTCACTCGGTCTTCTGGCGCGCCTCGATCTCATCCAGCACCGCCTCGGGCGCGACATCCTTGCGGATTTCCCGGATCTCCGGCGTCGGCTCCGGCGGCAGCCCAAGGCGGCCGCGAATATCGGTGACCAACTCAATCAGCTTGGTCAGCTCATGCTCGGTCAGCAGGCTGATCTGCAGGTCGAGATCGGCACGCTTGTTGTCTGAAGCCGCCATGCGGTTTTGCGTGATCAGCACGAAGGTGGACAGGAAGATCGCCTCGACCGATGCCTCCATCGCCAGGATGACAAACGAGGGGTCGAACTTCGGCACGTCCGGAATGATACCCAGGTTCAGAAGGACCCATGCGGCGTAGACAACCAAGTGGATATAGACGAACCACATGCTGCCGGTGAACGTGGTTATGCGGCTCGCGATCCGCTCCTCCAGCGATGCACGTGAAAGCTCGGATTGTCGGCGCTCGTGCAGCGCCTGAATATTCCGGCGCAGCGAGGCGCTCAGACTGTCGGGCGGCGGTGGCGGCACGGTCGGTTCGAGTGGCATGTTTGTCTCGTCCGCTATCTGTGTTGGCGGTTGGCGCATGACTGGCTGAGGCGGAACCATCGGAATCCGCCAATCACGCGCTCAAGGTAGCGCGCCGATCCGCCGATAAGTTGCCTGCCTCGCGGTGTCTCGCACAGGGCGCGCCTGCCCGGACCCCTGACATCATCCGCCGCGGGACTTATGTTGCGCACAACCCAGAAGGAGGACCGACCGATGCTGAACCCCGTCTCGCCGCTGCCTCTGAAGGACCCCAGCCTCTTCCGGCAGGCCAATTACCTGGACGGCAAATGGGTGCAGGCCGATAGCGGCCAGAATATCGTCGTCAAGGACCCTGCAACCGGCGAGGCCATTGGCGAAGTACCCTCGATGGGCGCCACGGAAACCCGCCGAGCGATCGAGGCTGCGAGCCGCGCCTACCCGGCCTGGCGCGCAATGCTGGCGAAGGAACGCGGCGCAATCCTGCGCAAGCTGTCCGATCTCATGGTGGAAAACGCCGAGGACCTCGCGGTGATCATGACCGCCGAACAGGGCAAGCCGCTGAGTGAAAGCAAAGGCGAGATCACCTACGCCGCCAGCTTCATCGACTGGTTCGCCGAAGAAGGAAAGCGCATCTATGGCGACACCATCCCGCAGAACGCCAAGGGCCGCCGCATCCTCGTGCTGAAGG
Source organism: Rhodopila sp. (assembly GCA_035640755.1). Classification (GTDB taxonomy): domain Bacteria; phylum Pseudomonadota; class Alphaproteobacteria; order Acetobacterales; family Acetobacteraceae; genus Rhodopila. Next base: position 2,460 of record DASQVN010000116.1, on the reverse strand, counting down.
AGCCGATCGGCGTGTTCGCTGCCATCACGCCGTGGAACTTCCCCTCGGCGATGATCACCCGCAAGGCCGGCCCCGGCTGGGCCGCCGGCTGCACCGGCGTGATCCGTCCGGCCTCCCAGACGCCGTTCTCCGCGCTCGCCCTGGCCGTGCTGGCCGAACGGGCCGGCATGCCGGCCGGCGTATGCAACATCCTCACCGGCCCCTCCGGTGCCATGGGCACCGAACTCACCTCCAACCCGCTGGTGCGCAAGCTGTCCTTCACCGGCAGCACCGCGGTTGGCGCCAAGCTGCTTGCCCAATGCGCCCCCACGATCAAGAAGACCAGCATGGAACTGGGCGGCAACGCACCCTTCATCGTCTTCGATGATGCCGACCTCGATGCGGCCGTGCAGGGCGCCATGGGCAGCAAGTTCCGCAACACCGGCCAGACCTGCGTCTGTGCCAACCGCATCCTGGTGCAGGATGGCGTCTATGACGCCTTCGCCGCCAAGCTGAAGGCCGCGGTCGAGGCCATGAAGGTCGGCAATGGCATGGAGCCCGGTGTGACCCAGGGTCCGCTGATCAATGCCGATGCCGTCGCCAAGGTCGAGGAGCACGTCGCCGACGCCCTTTCCCGTGGCGCCAGCGTCGTCACTGGAGGCAAGCGGCACGAGCGTGGCGGCAACTTCTTCATGCCCACCGTCCTCGCCGACGTCCCGCAGGAGGCTGTGATTTTCCGCGAGGAAACCTTCGGCCCCGTCGCCCCCCTGTTCCGCTTCAAGACCGAAGAGGAAGCCATCCGTCTCGCCAACGACACTGAATTCGGTCTGGCCGCCTACTTCTACGCCCGCGACGTCGGCCGCATCTTCCGTGTCGGCGAAGCCCTCGAATACGGCCTCATCGGGATCAATGAAGGCATCATCTCCACCGCCGAGGCGCCGTTCGGCGGCATGAAGGCCTCCGGCCTGGGGCGCGAGGGCTCGAAGTACGGCATCGAGGAATACCTGGAGATCAAGTATCTCGCGATCGGCGGCATCGGCACATGATGCCGGCCCAGTCCGCACGGCACATGTCCCCATCCGCACGGCACACTTTGTCATCCGCACGCCACACGTCCCCGGCCGCGCGGCACACTTTCCCCGTCATGGCCGGGCTTGACCCGGCCATCTACCCGATGGCCGTGCCGCAGCGGATCGTGCCCCACAGCCGTGCGCCCGACCAGAACCCTGCAACCCGCCCAAGCATGGATAAATAACCGGATCGGCGGCCAGCGACGATGAATGTGGACTCCCTCGGATCCGACAATCGACTGGTCAGAGAGGATGAGGCCGCCACTGCGTGTTGGAACGCGTGCACAGGACCACACTGGCATGTTGCACGTGCACGCAGGCCCCGCGTGCCGCAAATGGTCGCTTGGAGATTACCGGATGAGGCGCGCCGCCCAAGCAGGCAGCCCCGCCCAGCAGACCGATGGCGATCGACAGACCGACGGCGGTCGGCAGGCTGATAAACGCGAACGGTTCGAACCCGTTCATTCCCGGAGCCTGCCCAGCACGCGCGATGCCGGCACGCGTCGCACGGCTGCGATGATCATCCAGGCGATCCCGCCAATCGTCACGCCCGCCGGCACACCCCCGCCGGCATCCCTCCGCCGGACGCAGATTGCCCGGGCGGTAGAACGCCGCCACAACCCAAGCCGCCACCCCGAACGAAATCCACATTGAGAAGTCCATGCCTCCAGCCGGGTCGAAGACGCCCGACCCCGGCCAACTCTGCGATCTCTGCGTCCTCTGCGCCCTCTGCGTTGGATCCCGTCGCACCCCCACCCCGGCGCCGCCACGGGCGCACCCAACACCCGCCCCACCCCCAACCCCGCTCATTCCCCCTTGTAATCAATCCCAGGTTCCCCAATTGTTCCCAACCTCTCCACCGCCCGCCGAGCCGCCATCCGCCCATGTCCCATTCCGTCTCCCGCCCCGCCTTCCCCACATTGCCCCCGCCTTCCTCGAGGAAATCCTCTTCGCCCTGTTCCAGACCTTCATGGCCGGCGCCAACGGCGACATCGCCGCCGCCCGCGCCGCCGCGCTGGCCGCGCTCGCCGCCTATGACCCGCACGATGAGCAGGAACTCCGCCTCGCCGCCCAGATCATCCAGTACAGCTTCGGCGCCCTCGATTCGCTCGCCCGCGCCATCGACCCCGGCCTGCCGCTGAACACGCTCCTGCGCCTGCGCGGCAGCGCCAACGCCATGCAGCGCTCCGCCAACCAGTGCCAGCGCACCCTCGAGCGCCTGCGCAAGGAACGCCGCCAGGCCCAGCCACAGCAGGCCGCCACGGCAGCCGCCGCCGCGGTTCCCGTCATGGCCGGGCCCGACCCGGGACCCGGCCACCTGCGCACCGGCGGCGCCACAACCGCCGCCCACCCCCGCCACCCAGCGCGCCACAGCGCCACACCCATCGCCCGCCGCCCCATCGCCCGCCGC
>DASQVN010000115.1:0-3933 GCA_035640755.1 Rhodopila sp. | reverse complement strand
GCGGTCGTATTCCAGCGGTCCCTTGGTCACCGGGCAGACCAGGATTTCCAGCAGGCGCGGGTCGATCGCGGGTCCGGGGGAAGGTTCGGGCATGGCTGTTCACCCAGGGGCTCGGCTAATGGTGGGGCTCAGCTAATGGTATGGCCGGGCGGCACGCCGGGGCCAGCCGCCCCCATCTGCAACAGCGTCAACAGCGTCTCGGCGCGCTCGGCCTCGGTCGGGGCTTCCAGCAGGGCCTGCTTCTCCACCGGCTCGAACGGGCAGGCCATCGCCAGCGTGATCACCAGCGCGTCGTCCGAAAGGCCGTTGATCGCCTCCCAGTTGGCGTTCACTTGGCGGCTTTGGAAATAGGGGCGCAGCGCGGAGATGATCCGCTCCCGCTCCAGCCGGAACGGCGGGGGGGGGATCACCAGGTCGTTGCGGTAGCCGTCGAAGTCAGCCTGCACCCGGCGGTAGCCGCGGCACATCTCCAGCTCCCGCCCCACCTTGAAGCGGACCAGCCCGGTCAGCGTGATCAGCAGGCGCCCATCGTCGGTCTCGCTGAACGACGACACGCGCCCGAGGCAGCCGACCTTGTAGAGTCCCGGGCCGTTCTCCCCCTGCGGCATCTGCGCATCGGGCTGGATCATCCCGAACATGCGCCGGCTGGCGAGCGAATCCAGCGTCATCGCCAGGTAGCGCGGCTCGAAGATATTCAGCGGCAGCTTGCCGCGCGGCAGCATTAGCGCACCGGTCAGCGGAAACACCGCGAAGTCCGGCGGCAGCTCCTCAAAGCGGGGATGGAACGGCACCATTCAGGAGAACAGCACCGACGACAGCCGCCGGCGCGCAGCCGCGGTGACTGGCTCATCGGACCCCCAGGCTTCGAAGAACTTCAGGAGCTGCAGGCGCGCGGCATCCTCGTTCCAGTTCCGGTCGCGCCGGAGGATCTCCAGCAGCGCATCGGCGGCGGCCTGGCGGTCGTTCATCGCGTTCAGCGCCGTCGCCAGATCATAGCGGGCCTGGTGGTCGGACGGGTCGGCCGCCAGCCTGGCCTTGAGGGTGTCGAGCTTGCCGCGCGCCTCGCGCCCCTCCCGCTCCAGCAGCAGGGCACTGCGTGCACCGGCGATCTCGGCATGTTCGGCCAGCTTCTCGGGCACCTGGGCGAGCGCCTGTTCGGCGTCCTGCTCCCGGCCGAGGGCCATCAGGGCGCGGATCAGCCCGCCCCAAGCGGCGGCATTCTCGGGGTCTTCCTGCAGCAGGGCGCTGAACATCTCCCCAGCGCCCTGGGCATCGCCTTCCTCCATCGCGGTGCGGGCCTCGGCCAGCAGGTCGGCGGCGGGCATCGAGCCGCCGGCCGCCTTCAGCAGATTTTCGACGAAGCGCTTGACCTCGGACTCCGGCAATGCGCCCTGGAACAGGTCGGCGATCTGGCCCTGCCAGAAGGCAGCGACGGTGGGCACCGACTGCATCGGCAAGCCGAGCTGGGCGAGCTGGCGCACCAGGCCCTGGTTCTTGTCGATATCGATCTTGACCAGCTTGATCCGGCCGCCCGCCGCCTTCACCACCTTCTCCAGCGTCGGCGTCAGCGTCTTGCAGGGGCCGCACCAGGTCGCCCAGAAATCCACCAGCACCGGCACCTGGCGGGATGCCTCGACGACCTCCTGCATGAAGGTCTTCTGGTCGCCGTCGACGATCATGTTGGCCGCCGCGCCGGCACCAGCTGCGGGACCTTGGCCTATGATGTAGTCCATCACGCGAAATTCCCAATCATTCAGGCATAGATGTAACCGGCGGACCGACAAGCACAAGTGTCTGCTTCATCGTTCCGGACCCAAACAGTGATGGCATCGGCCCCACGACGATCCCAGGCCAGCCGAGGGCGGTCATGACCGGCCCGCCAGCGTCGATGGGACAGCTATCAATCGAACAGCGAACTGACCGAGCTCTCGTCGCTGATGCGCCGCATCGCCTCGGCCAGCAAGGGGGCAATCGTCAGTTCCCGGATGTTTGGACAGCGCCGCACCTCCTCCGTAGCCTGGATCGAGTCGGTGATGGTCATGCTGCGAATGGGCGAGGCCGCAATGCGCGCCACCGCAGCGCCGGACAGCACGCCGTGCGTGACATACGCGCTCGCCGACCGGGCACCCCGCTTCATCAGCGCATCGGCCGCATTGCAGTGGGTGCCCCCGGAATCCACCAGGTCATCGATCAGGATGCAGTCGCGGCCGACAACATCGCCGATGACGTTCATCACCTCGGAATGGCCGGCCCGCTCCCGCCGCTTGTCGATGATGGCCAGGTCGCAGTTCAGCCGCGTGGCGATCACCCGGGCCCGCACCACGCCGCCGACGTCAGGCGAGACGATCATGATGTCGTCGCCCTGGTAACGCTCCTGGATATCGCGGGAGAACAGCGGCGCGGCGTAGAGGTTGTCGACCGGAATGTCGAAGAACCCCTGGATCTGGCCGGCGTGCAGGTCCATCGTCAGCACCCGGTGGGCACCCGCCTCGGTGATCAGGTTGGCGACCAGCTTGGCGCTGATCGGCGTGCGCGGCGCCGACTTCCGGTCCTGCCGGGCGTAGCCGAAATACGGGATCACCGCGGTGATTCGCCGCGCCGAGGACCGCCGCAGCGCATCCAGCGTGATCAGCAGCTCCATCAGGTTGTCGTTGGCGGGGTAGGAGGTGGACTGGATGACGAACACATCCTCGCCGCGGACATTCTCCTGGATTTCGACAAACACCTCCATGTCGGCGAACCGGCGGATCGAGGCCTTGGTCAGCGGGAGTTCCAGGATCCTGGCGACCGCTTCGGCCAGAGGGCGATTGCTGTTGCAGGCGACGATCTTCATGGGTGCGGGCCGCTCGGGAAAACTGGAATCGAACCGGTCAAGGCGCCGGCGACGAGCGGGCTTCTAGCAACCGGGTGGTCACATGTCCACGAGGATGCCTCCACATGGATGGCCCCATCAGGATGGCCCACGAGGATGTCGGGGCACCCGTGCATCCCGTCTGCTACTTCTTCACCAGCGGGCACTTCGAATCCGCCAGCGACTGGAATGCCTTGTCGCCGGGGATCGTCGCCACCCGCTTGTAGAGGTCCCACGGCCCCTTGGACTCCGACGGCGCCTTGACCTCGAACAGGAACATGTCATGCACCATCAGCCCGTCGGCCCGGACATGGCCGTCACGGGCGAAGAAGTCGTGGACCGGCATCTCCCGCATCTTCGCCATCACCGGCCCGCTGTCGGTTGTGCCGGCCGCCTGCACCGCCTGAAGGTAGTGCATCGTGGACGAATAGATGCCCGCCTGCAGCATGTTCGGCATCTTGCCGAGTTTGTCATGGAACCGCTGGGCAAACCCTCGGCTGTCGCCGTCGGTGTCCCAGTAGAACGAGTCGCCGACCATCATGCCCTGCGTCGACTCGAGCCCGATCGCATGGATGTCGTTGATCTCCGCCCCGAGGCTCGCAAGCTTGGTGCCGTAGTTGGTCAGCCCGAACTCATGCGCCTGCTTGACCGAGTTCACCATGTCGCCGCCACCGTTCGCGAGGCCGATGACCTGCGCCTGCGACCCCTGCGCCTGCAGCAGGAAGGTCGAGAAATCCGGCGTATCCAGCGGCGCGCGCGCATCGCCCAGCACTTTGCCGCCCTCGGCCCTGACCAGGTCCGCGCTCGCGCTCTCCAGCTGATGGCCGAACGTGTAGTCGGCGGTGATGTAGAACCAGGTCTTGCCGCCCTGCTTCAGCACCGCATCGGTCACCGCGCGGGCGGTTGCGTACGTGGTATAGGTGTAATGCACGGTGGTCGCGTTGCATTGCTCATTCGTGATCGACTGCGCGCCCGGCCCGTTCAGGATGACGATCTTCTGCCGCTGCCCGGCCACATTCATCACCGCCAGGGCAGGGGATGATGCCGCGACGTCCATCAGCGCCGTCACGCCCTCGGCATCG
>DASQVN010000114.1:0-2900 GCA_035640755.1 Rhodopila sp. | reverse complement strand
CGCCACCAACCCACGCAGGAGACGCAAGCCATGATCCGCCAGCCGGACCCCAAGCCCGAAATCATGGCCCGGCGCGAGCAGATCGTCGCCGGCCTGCGCGCTCTGCTGCCCGGAAGCGGCGTGATCGCCGAACCGCTCCGTCTCAAACCCTATGAAACCGACGGGTTGACCGCCTACAAGCAACCCCCGCTCGCCGTCGTGCTGCCCGAGACAACCGAGCAGGTCGCCGCTATCCTCGGCTTCTGCCACAAGAATGGCGTGCGCGTGGTGCCGCGCGGCGCCGGCACCTCCCTCTCGGGCGGCGCGCTGCCGATGGCCGACGCCGTGGTCATCGGCCTGATGCGGATGAACCGGATCCTCGACATCAACTACGCCGACCGCTGCGCCACCGTGCAGGCCGGCGTCACCAACCTCGGCATTACCAATGCCGTCGCCGCCGACGGCTTCTTCTATGCCCCCGATCCCTCCAGCCAGCTCGCCTGCATGATCGGCGGCAACGTCAACATGAATTCCGGCGGCGCCCACTGCCTGAAATACGGCGTCACCGCCAACAACCTCCTCGGGCTCAGGCTCGTCACGATGCAGGGCGAGATCCTCACCGTCGGCGGCACCCACCTCGACGCCGCCGGCTACGACTACCTCGGCCTGCTGACCGGCAGCGAAGGCCAGCTCGCCGTCATCACGGAGGTCACGGTGCGCATCCTCCGCGCCCCCGAGGGCGCCCGCGCCATGCTGGCTGCCTTCAAATCCAACGAAATCGCCGGCGCCTGCGTGGATTCGATCATCTCCTCCGGCATCATCCCCGTCGCGCTGGAGTTCATGGACAAGCCCGCCATCCACGCCTGCGAAGCCTTCGCCCATGCCGGCTACCCGCTGGATGCCGAGGCGATGCTGATCATCGAGGTCGAAGGCAGCACCGTGGAACAGGACCACCTGCTCGCCCGCATCACGGACATCTGCAGGCAGCACGACCCGATCAGCCTGAAGGTTTCCCAGTCGCCCGAGGAATCACTCGCCATCTGGAAGGGCCGCAAGGGCGCGTTCGGCGCCGTGGGCCGCATCAGCCCCGACTATCTCTGCATGGACGGCACCATCCCGACCAGCCAGCTCCCCTATGTGCTCCGCCGTATCCAGCAGATGTCGGACAGCTACGGCCTCAAGGTCGCCAACATCTTCCACGCCGGCGACGGCAACCTGCATCCGCTGATCATGTTCGACGCCAACAACGCGGAAAGCTTCCACAAGGCCGAGGCGTTCGGCGCCGACATTCTCAGGCTCTGCGTCGAGGTCGGCGGCTGCCTGACCGGCGAGCACGGCGTCGGCGTCGAAAAGCGCGACCTCATGCCGGTCCAGTTCGAAGCCCACGAGCTCGATCAGCAGCGCCGCATCAAGTCCGCCTTCGACCCCGAATGGCTGCTGAACCCGTCCAAAGTCTTCCCGCTGGCCGACACCGCCCTGCGCCAGGCCGCCTGATGCAGGAACAGGCCATCACTGACGCCGTCGCCGACGCGGCAAGCCGGAGGGAGCCGTTGCTGGTCCAGGGCAACGGCACCAAGTCCGCCATGCTGCGCCCGGTGCAGGCCGCGCGCACCCTCTCCACCGCCACCCTCTCCGGCATCACCCTCTACGCGCCGAAGGAGCTGATCATCTCCGCCCGCGCCGGCACCCCGTTGCCGGAGATCGAGGCCGCGCTCGCCGAAGCCGGCCAGCACATGATCGCCGAACCCCCCGACCTCTCCGGCGTGCTGGGTACACACGGCAGGCCCCAGACTCTGGGCGGCATCGTCGCCGCCAACCTCTCCGGCCCGCGCCGTGTCGCCTGGGGCTCGATGCGCGATCACGTCATGGGTATCCGCGCCGTGACCGGACGGGCCGAGGTCATCCGCTCGGGCGGCCGCGTGCTGAAGAACGTCACCGGCCTCGACCTATGCAAGCTGCTGACCGGCAGCCACGGCACGCTGGGCATCATCACCGAGATCACGCTCAAGGTCCTGCCGGCGCCCGAGGCCACGGGCACCCTGGTCCTCCCCGGCCTCGATCCCGCCGCCGGCGTCGCTGCCCTGTCCGCCGCCCTCGGCTCACCCTACGGTGTCTCCGCCGCCGCTTGGCTGCCGCCCGAGGCCGCGGTGCGCGTCCCTGCGCTTGGCATCTCCCAGTCCGCCACGCTGATCCGCATCGAGGATTTCGCCGATTCCGTCACCTACCGGATCGGCCGCCTACGGGACCAGTTCACCGCATCCGGCGCCAGTATCCTCGACACCGACGCCTCCCGCGCCGTCTGGCGCGCCGTGCGCGACGCCGTTTCCCTTGCCCCGGGCGAGCAGGACGCGGTGTGGCGCGTCTCGGTCCGCCCCTCTGCCGGCCCGGCCATCCTGGAGGCAGCGCGCAAGGCTGGGCTGTCGGGCTTTCTCGACTGGGGCGGCGGCCTCGTCTGGCTCGCCGGTCCTGCCACCGCCACGGCCCACGGCGCCGTCGAGGTCGCCGCGGCCCAGGCCGGCGGCGTCTGGACCCTGATGCGCGCACCTGACACACTCCGCGGCGCCGTCAATGTCGTGCCGCAGGAGGCGCCCGCGCTCGCCCGCATCACGCGGGAGGTGAAGGCGGCACTGGACCCGGCCGGCATCCTGAATCCCGGCCGCATCTACGCGGGGCTGTGATGATTTTCATCCCGGGCTGGATCACCAATATCCTGCTACTGGTCACCGCCGGCCTGTCGATCTACCAGCTCCGACGGCTGTTCCGGCCCAATCCGGCCACCGCGGCGCAGTTCTGGCTGGTCATCTTCTGCCTGGTGATGGTCCTGGTCGTCACCTTCACCGCCCGCCGTGATCCATGGCTTTCGCTCGGTTTCTTCGTCACCGCGCTCGCCTGTCTAGCGTTCATCATCCGACAACATAGAT
>DASQVN010000113.1:0-3274 GCA_035640755.1 Rhodopila sp. | reverse complement strand
CGGGGGAGAAGGCGATGGTCCTCGCCCGTTCCTCGTTCACCGTGGTCGAACCGCATTCGAGGTCGATTGCGCCGGAGGTCAGCTTGGGCAGGCGTTCCTCGGCGCCGACTGGCACATAGGTGATGCGTACGCCGGTCTGCCAGGCGGGGGCATCGGGTTCCAGCAGGTCGCGGTGCAGGGTGGCTGCGATGTCCTCGGCGATGCCGTGGCAGAGATCGACCGAGAATCCGATCGGCTGACCGGCGGCGTTGCGGAAGGAGAAGGGCGGCGAGCTTTCGCGGTAGCCGATGAGCACCGTGCCGCGCGCGGCGATGGTGCGCAGCGTGCCGGTGAGTGCCTCGCCTTCCTCGGCGCGGGCGCGGGCGCGGGTGCAGAGCAGCAGCGCGCAGATCAGCAGGGAGGGGGCGGCCAGCCTCCGTTTCATGCCGGCTCGACCTCCATCTCCTCGATCATTTCGCGGGTGTCCTCGTCGGCGACCAGCAGGCCTTCCCACCTGGCGACGACGGTGGTGGCGAGGGAGTTGCCGATGACGTTGGTGGCCGAGCGGCCCATGTCGAGGAAGGTGTCGATGCCGAGGAGCAGGAGCAGGCCTTCCTCGGGCAGGCTGAACTGGCTGAGGGTGGCGGCGATCACCACGAGCGAGGCGCGGGGCACGCCGGCGACGCCCTTGCTGGTGAGCATCAGGGTCAGCAGCATGGCGATCTGCGTCTCCAGGCCCAGCTGGATGTCGTAGGCCTGGGCGATGAAGACCGCGGCGAAGGTGCAGTACATCATCGTGCCGTCGAGGTTGAACGAATAGCCGAGCGGCAGGACGAAGCTGGAGATGTTGCGGGCGACGGGGAATTTGCCGAGCTGCTCCAGCATCTTGGGGTAGGCTGCCTCGGAGCTGGCGGTGGAGAAGGCGAGCAGGAACGGCTCCCGCACCAGGCGGATCAGGCGGGCGACGCTGGGGCCGAGAATAAGGAAACCGGCGGCGATCAGGACGAGCCAGAGGCAGAGCAGGCCGAAGTAGAACTCGCCCATGAACTTGGCGTAGTTGACCAGGATGCCGACGCCGTTGGTGGCGATGGTTGCGGTCATGGCGCAGAACACCGCCAGCGGGGCCAGCTTCATGACGTAGCCGGTGACGCGCAGGATGACGTGCGACAGGCCCTCGATCCCTTCAAGCACGAGCTGTGCTCGGCTGCCCATGGCGGCGCAAGCGGTGCCGAAGAAGATCGAGAAGACGACGATCTGGAGGATTTCGTTGTCCACCATCGGGCGGATGGCGGAATCGGGGAAGACGTGCTTGACGAAGCCGTCCAGCGTCATGGCGTGGGCGTCGATGCCCGAGGCGACGCCGCTGACCGCCTTGTGCACGCCGGCGCCCGGCTGCAGGAGGTCGACCAGGATCAGGCCGAGTGTCAGAGAGACCAGGGAGGCGGAGACGAACCACAGCATGGCCTTGCCGCCGACCCGACCGATGGCGCCGGCATCCGACATGTGGCCGATGCCGACGACGAGGGTGGAGAAGACCAGCGGGGCGATGATCATCTTGATCAGCCGCAGGAAGATCATGCTGCCGATCGAGACGTAGCCGGCGATCAGCTTCTGCGTGGCCGGTGCGGCGAACTGTTCGTGCACCAGCCAGCCGGCGGCGATGCCGAGCAGCATGGCGATCACGATGTAGGTTGTCATGCGGCTGGATTTCATCGCGCCTTTCCCTGTGTGTTGCCTTCCCGCGGTCATCCTTGATCAAGGGGAGCGGGGCGGCAATGGGTCACTTGGGCGTCGCCATTGCATTTGCCGTGGCGGTGAAAGTCCCGTTGCTGACGCGTTTTGGAGACCGGAAAGGGCCGCATCTGGCCGGTCGGCGCCGCGCTGCCGGTGACCTGGGTTCATCATCGCGGCGAGATGCATGTTCGCAAGGGGCGCGCATTCGATCTCATCGGGTTGGGCATTGGTCATATGCTTTGGTCCCCTAAAGACTTTCATGATGAAAGGCACCACCTACCGCCATCGAAAGCCGGACATCCCGCCCGACTGGATGGATGGAGATCCCGATGAGACACTACCCGATCCGTGCGGCGTTTGCCGCCTTTGCCCTGGCGGCGATTGCACCTGTGGCGAACGCCGCCACATGGGGACTGCCGCAATCGAGCCTGTTCCAGCATCAGGGGCCGTATGACAACACGGGCAACGGGCCGCAGCAGAGTGGTCTGGAAGGCGGCGGCGGCTAACTCGCTTCCGTAACGGTGCAGCAGATACAAAAGGGCCGGCGCAGCGCCGGCCCTTTCGCTGGATGTCGGGTGCGTATCCGGCGTCACGCTCGCGGCCTTGGGCGGCATGGCCCTTGCGGCCAGGGACGGTACCGGACACCCTGCACCACGTTGATCCCATGACGGGGGACAGCAAGAGGTTCCCGGATACCGCCGGGTGGGGATACGCCCAGTTCAACTATGACACTGTGCCCGCCACGTTCACGCCCATGGGGAGCGACGGCGGCAAATGCGTGCTTGCATCCTCGCAGAAATCTCCCACGGCAGGGCGCATGCCGGGAACCGGCGCTTGCGCCGAGGTTCGGGAACGTGGGCGCATCCTGCTATGAGGTTGGACCCGAGGAACCTGATGGCCCGACCTGGGCGAGGTGGTCGGCCGTCGGGAATCCCGCATAGAATTGGGCGTGGTTGCCGGTGTGGTTCGGCATGCCGGTCCTGGTGAGATAGCCGCGCGGCGGCATGAAGCTGTAGATCTGGCGTCTGGGTGTCTCTCGCCAGCCGATGTTGAAGGCGCCCAGCCTGGGGAAGAATTGAAGCTCACTGTACGGCAGGTGATCGTGGATCCACCACGCCATGCTCTGCCACGGCGTGCCTGCGTCCAGACGGTCCGCGAACCACGGCAGCACGATGCAGGCCATTGCGCCCATGCAGCCCTCGGGATCCCGGCGGTCCCAGATATGACGGGCATAATTCCGGCGGTTGGATGCGCAGTTGTAAAAATGTGCATTGCCATAGGCGTTCAGGGTGCAGGAGCGGTACGCGGAACGGACCGCCACGCGGCCGAATAGCGCCTGCAGCGGCTCCAGGAGTTCGTTGCACAACCGTTGGCCTGCGGCGATGGCGAGGTCCGGATCGTCCGGCAGGTTGGGGATGGCGTGCACGTTGGCGATCTCGCTGTGCAGGAAGTCACGCATGAAGAATGACGGCGACAGGCGGACGCGGCCGAGCATTTCTGCTGCCCGTACGGTTTTTGGTGCCCGCATGGTCTGTTGCCCTTTGTAGCGCTCTATAATTGC
>DASQVN010000112.1:0-4077 GCA_035640755.1 Rhodopila sp. | reverse complement strand
CCAAATCACGATCTCAACAAACTCATTCTCGGTAAGGTCAAACCGGTCCTCGAGAAGGAGTACAGCGCGCACGCGATGGTCTCCACACCATCAGTGCCGAGGTTTGCAAGCTGTCTCGGGTGCGTTTGTTCCGGCGCGGTGCTCTGGCGTGCCATGGGCGTGCGCTCCATCGGGAGGCGGCAGGACGCGAGATTCCGACCCGTATCGCCACCACATACCGATGAGATACCGATGAGTTTCGTGTGCCCCCGCTCCGACAGTTGCCCTATTGACAATCAAGCGGCCGGCGGCCGTGGATTGGCGGGACCAGAGTCCTGCGGGAATGCACTTTCCGATGCCTGTCCCCATCATTATCGACTGCGACCCGGGCACTGACGATGCGGTTGCGATCCTGCTGGCCCTCGCCTCGCCGGAGCTACGTGTTCTTGCGATCACCGTGGCCGGCGGCAATGTCGGGCTGGAGCTGACGTTGGCGAACGCGCTGGGGCTGCGCTCGCTTGCCGGGTCGGATGTGCCGGTGTATGCCGGCGCTGACCGGCCGCTGCTGGGTGCGTTCACCAGTGAGCCGCGGGTGCATGGCGTGGATGGGCTGGGCGGCATTGCGCTGCCGTCGGGTGTGCCCCCTGCCCCGGGCGTTGCCGCGGATGCGATCCGTGGCATTCTGCGCGACTCCCCCGAACCGGTGACGCTGGTGGGGATCGGGCCAGTGACGAACCTGGCACTCGCCCTGATGACCGAGCCGGCGCTCAGCGCCAAGGTTGCGCGGGTCGTGCTGATGTCGGGCGCGTGGGGCGAGGGCAATGTCACGCCCGCCGCCGAGTTCAATGCCTGGAGCGACCCCGAGGCGCTGGCTGTGCTGGTGGCGAGCGGGCTGCCGATCGTGTTTGCCACGCTTGACCTGACGGCGCAGGCGCTGGTGCGGCCGGCGCGCATCGCCGCCTGGCGTGCGCTTGGCGGTGGGCGCTGCCTGAGGGCGGCGTGCGACATCCAGGCGAGCGTGCCGCCCTCGGTGCGGCTGGGGCGGGCGGGCTCGCCGTTGCATGATCCATGCGCGATCGCCTGGCTGATCCGGCCCGAGTTGTTCACCAGCCGGCCGGCGGCGGTGCAGATCGATCTGGGGCCGGGGCCGAGCCGGGGGCGGACGCTGATCGACCGGTGGGGCGTGACGCGCGGGCCGCAGCATGCAACGATCCTGGAAACCCTCGATCCCGACCGCTTCTTCGCGCTGCTCGGCCAGAGGCTTGCGCTTCTGCCCTGAGAGCGGAGGATCCAACCCCAGGAGACCCGAGCGATGAACCCGAACGCGCTGCCCTTTGATCCCGACGCGATGCTGGCGGGGCTGCGCGAGTGGGTGGAGTGCGAGAGCCCGACCTTCGATGCGGCGGCGGTGAACCGCATGATGGACATGGCCTCCCGCGCCCTGGTGCTGGAGGGGGCGCGGATCGAGCGGATCGCCGGCCGCATGGGCTATGGCGACTGCGTCCGCGCCACGTTTCCGCACCCGGCGGCGCATACGCCCGGCATCCTGGTGATGGGGCACCTGGACACGGTGCATCCGATCGGGACGCTGACGAAGCTGCCGTTCCGCCGCGACGGCAACAAGGCCTGGGGTCCGGGCATCATGGACATGAAGGGCGGTAACTACATCGCGCTGGAGGCGATGCGGCAGCTTCTGCGCGCCGGCATCGCGACGAAGCTGCCGGTGACCGTTCTGTTCACCAGCGATGAGGAGGTCGGCAGCCCCTCGACGCGCGACCTGATCGAGGCCGAGGCGTTGCGGCACAGATATGTGCTGGTGCCCGAGCCGGCCCGTCCGGATGGTGGGGTGGTGACGGGCCGCTATGCGATCGCCCGGTTCAACCTGGAGGCGACCGGGCGGCCCAGCCATGCCGGGGCGCGCCTCGGCGAGGGGCGGTCGGCGATCCGCGAGATGGCGCGCAAGCTGATCGAAATCGAGGACATGACGACGGAGAGCTGCACGTTCAGCGTCGGCGTGGTGCATGGCGGACAATGGGTCAACTGCGTCAGCACCACCTGCGTGGGCGAGGCGCTGTCGATGGCGAAGCGGCAGGAGGACCTGGACCGCGGCGTGGCCGCCATGCTGAGCCTGCGCGCGTCCTCCAACGATGTGCAGTTCAGGGTGACGCGCGGCGTGACCCGCCCGGTGTGGGAGCCGGATGCCAAAGGGATGGCGCTGTACGAGACGGCGCGGACGATTGCGCAGGGGCTTGGCTATCAGATCAGCTCGCAGAGCTCGGGCGGCGGGTCGGACGGGAATTTCACCGGGGCGATGGGGATTGCGACGCTGGATGGGCTGGGGGTGGCCGGCCAGGGGGCGCATACGCTGGATGAGCATATCGAGGTGGACAGCCTGGCGTACCGGGGCAAGCTGCTGGCGGGGCTGCTGGCGACGCTGGAGTAACTTGTAGCCTACCGCACGGCCAGCCGGACAAGCGCGCCGGTGATGTCGAACAGGTCAAGCAGGCGGGCGACATAGTGGTCATGCACCACGAAGCCCTGTGCCTTGGGGTCGAACATCTGGCGCTCCAGCGCGTCGAGCATCCGGTGGAGCCGGCGTTCGTGCAGGCCGAGCCGGCGCTGGACGGGGTCGGCGATGACGCCGGCGAAGGCGGCGGCGACGGTCGATGCGGCGAGCAGCCCGCCGGTTAGGCCGGCGACCAGCACGGCGGACGGCGCGACCGGGAACATCGTGTACCAGATCGAGCCCAGCGCGCTGCCCATGGGGAAGGACATCACCGCGGCGCGCTGCGCGATGGCCGAGGCGAGGGTAGGTCCCAGCGAGATGGCGCCGGGGGTCAGCCGGCGCAGCGCCATGGCTCCGGCGCTCAGGCTGAACAGGGCGGTCGTGATCTCGGTCGCCGCGGCGCGGGTACGGGTGTATTCGGACATTGCCTCTTCGAGGCGCTGGCGCAGGGCCGGATCGTCACCGCGCTGGCTGATGGCCTGTAGCGCCGGCATCAGCGCCTCGGCCACGCGCGGGTCGTTGAGGATTGTTTCGGCCAGGGCGTCGCGGGTGACGATGCGGCCGTCGGACTCGTAGGGCAGCTCCAGCAGGTCGGCATGCAGGCGCCAGGCGAGCTCCTTGCCGACGGCGGTATGCACGACGAGGCGGGTATTGCCGAGGCGACTGGCGACCCGGGGCAGACCGAGCTTGCGGGCGGCCTGGGCGGCGGCGATGAGGCCGACCTGCGGGCCGGCCATAGTCAGGTTCAGCGGCGCGCGGGCGATGTCCCACCCGACGGCGGCGCGGTGCAGCGAGAGCGAGCCGCGGAGCGAGAAGTTGCGGTCAACGAAGGGCCTGACCCGCCTGTGGCGGTCGTTGAAATAGCGCCGGATTCCATCATCCACGATCCGGCGCGCCAGCACCGGGTCGGACGGCACGGGGAGCGTCTGGTTCATACGCCAGCACGTTGTTCGTCCGGTGGGTCCCGGCAAGCGTCGGTGATACTTTTTCCAAGCGGCATTTTTCCGCCGCGATTGGGGCCGCGATTAGCAAAGCTTTAACCATTCGCCGTCATCGTGCCGCCGATCCGGAGGACTGAGATGGCGGCGAAACGCGGCAGGAAGGGATCGCAGGGCGCGGTCGTGATCAGGAAGCACGAGACCGTCGAGGCCGGCCATCATGGCGGCGCCTGGAAGGTCGCGTACGCCGACTTCGTGACCGCGATGATGGCGTTCTTCCTGCTGATGTGGCTGCTGAACGCGACGACCGAGGACCAGCGCAAGGGGCTGGCGGACTATTTCAGCCCGAGTAACCTGCTGTCGCACAATTCCTCCGGCACCGGCCAGCCATTCGGCGGCCAAACCGCGTTCGTTGACGGCGCCATGGTGTCGGACCGCGGCCGGGTGGAAATCCTGGAGGGCAAGCGCCCGTCGGTGGAGCAGACCGAGGACGGGGAGGACCCGATTCTGGCCGAACCGCATTACGCCCGCAAGGGCGACGGCGCCGGGGTTGGCCCGATGAAGGAGGATCAGGACGCCGACGATGATCCGGACCCGGCCTCCAAGGGGCAGAAAGGCACGCGCGCGGTGCAGGGGCCGGGCGGACCGGCCGAG
>DASQVN010000111.1:0-3783 GCA_035640755.1 Rhodopila sp. | reverse complement strand
GAGCGACAGCGGCCAGAACCAGGAGGGTCAGCTTCGCCTCCCGCCCGGCTTCGGTCAGCACACCGTTCTGCTCGATGTAGGGGCAGTCCTGCGCCGGCACCCCGGTTTCGTGCAGATAGAGCGTCGAGAAGCCTGGTCCGTGCCGCCGGCGGTTGAACAGCGCCAGGGCAACGGTGCGGCCGTCCTCGGCCGCTTCCACCAGGATCGGGTCGGCATAGCGCTCCGCCGCCAGGCAGCCGACCCAGGTCCAGCTCTGGAAGAACGACCCGGCCGCGCACTGCTCCAACGTGCGCCAGCGCTGCCCGAGCGCCGCGAAATCCGTGACTGGTCCGACCCGAACCGTGGTCACGCCGCGCCGGCCGTTCCGCGCCACAATGCGCCATGTGCCGCGAACATGGCTGCCTGGTCGAATTCCCGTTCGGCCCGCGCCCGGTTTGCCGCGCCCAGCGTCCGGCGCAGCCCAGGATCATCGATCAGAGCCGCCAGCGCCGCGGCGAACGCCGCATCGTCACGCGGCGTGACGAAGGCATGATTTGGTTCGGCCAGCATCAGCCGGACATCGCCGACATCCGTCGATACCACGGGCAAGCCGCTCGCCATCGCCTCGATGACCGAGAGCGGCATCTGCTCGGTGTCCGACGACAGGGCGAAAATATCGAAACGAAGGTAAAACGGCGCTGGATCGGCGTGATGGCCCGCGAACTCCACCCGTGCGGACACGCCCAATGACGCGGCCAGTGCATGCAGCGCACCGTGCTCCGGCCCGTTGCCGACGATGAGAAGCCGCCCGGCCGGCAGTCGGGCAAAGGCCTGCAGCAGCCGCGCCATGTTCTTTTCCGGGCGCAAGGCAGCGACCGTGCCGATAACCGGCTCCGTCGCGCCATCACGCCGGGCCGCGCCGGCAGCGAAGCGGGCCAGGTCCACCCCGTTCGGGACGTAGCGGATCATGCGCTGCGGCAGCTTCCAGGTTTCGGCGGCGATACGCACCAGGGTGCGTGACGGCAGCACCACCGGGCTATGGCGGAGCGCGAGGCGCCGCAGCCAGATGCGGCGGGGAAGCTGCCGCTCCCGCTCCTCCGGACCGAACCCATCGACGACGTGCAGATGCCGGGTAAGCGGCGGGAGGGTGGCCAGCGCAAACTCGATCGCGCCCCAGTTGCAGGTCACCAGTACGTCCGGCGCCCAGTCCCGCAGCAGCCGGCGAAAGCGAAAGGCGTTGCGCAGCATGGCATTCCTGGCAGCGCCGACGGCGGGAAATGTGATATCGAGGTCAGGCCGCAGACGCTCCCGACATTCCAGGTTGCCGTCCAGCGTCACCACGATGTGTCGGAACGCTGGCCCGAAATGGTTGGCGATCGCCGCGAACCGCACCTGCGCCCCGCCCACCGCGAAGCTCGGGAACACGTGTGCGATCCGCGGCGCGGCTTGACTCTCGTTTCGGTTCTCGATGAAACAGGCTGCCATGATACGGCGTTGGCTTATCGCAACCGTTCCTGCTGCCGCAATGTTGTTCGCTGCCGGCGTGTCGGCAGCTGAGTTGCGCGTGGGCGCAGGGCGTGCATTGCAGACACCAGGTGAGGCAGCGCGTCAGGTGAGCGATGGCGATACCGTGCTGATCGATCCGGGCGTCTACGCCGACTGCGCCGTCTGGCGTGCCTCCCGGTTGCGGATCGAAGCCGCCGGTCCCGGCGTCGTGCTCGCCGGCAGGACCTGCGCCGGCAAGGGCATCTTCATCATTCAAGGCAACGACATCACCGTGCGCGGCATCACCTTTGCCGATGCCACGGTGCCCGACCATAACGGCGCCGGCATCCGCGCCGAAGGCCGCAACCTGACCGTTGAGCGCAGCCGGTTCCTGCACAATGAGAACGGTATCCTCGCCGGCGGCGGCCCCGACAGCACGCTGTGGGTCAGCGACAGCGAATTCATCGGCAACGGCGCCTGCATCGGCCCCTGCGCCCACGGCCTGTATGTCGGCGGGCCGCTGAAGCTGGTGGTTGTCGAGCGCAGCATCTTCCGCGAGCAGTATGTCGCGCACCACATCAAGTCCCGCGCCCTGGCCACCATCGTGCGCGGCTGCACGATCGAGGACGGCCCGCGCGGCACCGCCAGCTACCTGATCGACATTCCCAGCGGCGGCGATACGCTGATCGAGTACAACACGATGGAAAAAGGTCCGAACAGCGGAAACCCGCTGGTTGCCATTACGATCGGCGAGGAAGGCGTGCGAAATCCGACCAACCTGCTGGTCATCCGCAATAACGTCTTCCGCAACGACCTGCCGCGCCGCACCGTCTTCGTGCGTGACCGGACCGCGCAGCCCGTTGAACTGCGCGGCAACCGCCTGATCGGCGACGTGCAGGAATACGACGGTCCAGCCAGGACCTTCCGATAACCGCTCAGCGCAGCAGCACCTGCGCCCCTTCCCACAGCTCCCGTACGATCTCCCCAGCCGCTTCGGCCCGGGCCAGCGCGGCAGATTGCCCAGCCCAAGCCTGCATGCGCTCGATGTCGTTCGCCTTCCCCGCTGCGTCCCGCATCGGCTGGGTCAGCCCGCGCTGCACCGGGTAGGGTGCCGGCGCAGGCGCCCCCTCGGCAGCCGCCGCCCGTGCATACCGATTTGCCACGCTCCGCCCCGCTCGGCCTGAAAACGATCTCGTAACAATCGTGTCCTCGGGCCGGCTGCGGCCGATCGCCTCGGCCCAGACCGGTGCGAGCTTTGCCTCCGGGCTGCGCAGGAACCCGGTGCCGACCTGCACCGCCGAGGCCCCCAGGACGAGCGCCGCTGCGACCCCGCGCGCATCGGCGATGCCGCCTGTCGCGATCACCGGCACCTTCACCGCATCGGCCACGGCCGGGATCAGCGCGAACGACCCCACCATCGCCGCCTCTGCGCGCTCAGCTTCGAACGCACCACGATGGCCGCCGGCCTCCATCCCCTGCGCGACCACCGCATCCGCCCCGGCCTGCTCCGCCGCCACCGCCTCGGCCACGCTGGTGACGGTGGCGAACCACCGGATCCCGCGCGCCTTCATCTCCCGCACGAAATCCGGCGGATAAAGCCCCATGATCGAGGAAATCACCGACGGCCCCACCCGCAGCATCGCCTCGCACTGGGCGGCGAAATCGGGCATCGTGACATCGCCCGCCTCCGGCGGCACCTCCGGCCCCCATTGCGCCAGGAAGGCACGTATTTCGGCCTCATGCGCCGGGTCGCGCCGCGGCGGCGGATCGGGAATCCACAGATTCATCTGAAACCCGCCGTTCGTCGCGGCCCGAACCTCGGATGCCCAGGCCGCAATCGCCTCCGGCTGCATCAGCAGCGCGCCACACGCCCCCAGCCCGCCGGCCTGCGCCACCGCGATCGATAGCGACGGCGGACAGGCACCCGCCATCGGCGCCTGCAGGATCGGCATGCGCAGGCCATATCGTGCGCAAAAGAATTCGGCCCTGACCAGGGCTGGATTGGACGATGGCATCAGCAACTCCCCGAGCAGTTGGCACAGCCTACGCGTCCCGCCCAATGGCGTCACGCATCAGCCCCCACCATAATCACCACACGGTTTACCAACGGTCCTTGAGGGAATCGGTCTGGACCTGCAGCACGTGACAGCAGCGGGCTTGCGCCCATTCCCTCAGCAACAAGCAGGTAACAGACATGGCTCCCCCTCGGCAGCGTGCCCCTCCTCCGTGGCGCCCCGTCGTCCTTCCTGTCTCCGTGGTGAAAATGCCACACGATGCCACCAGCACCGCCGCAGCATCAGGCCACGGAGAACCGATCGT
>DASQVN010000110.1:0-4490 GCA_035640755.1 Rhodopila sp. | reverse complement strand
TGCTAGGGATCCTATCATGCCAGTGACAGCCACCCCCGTTCCCATCCTCAAGGACAATTATGCATGGCTGCTGCGCGACAGCGGCACGGGCGCCACGGCGATCGTCGATCCGGCCGACCCGCATCCGGTGATCGAGGCGCTGGAGAAGGCGGGCGGGCGGCTCGACATGATCCTGCTGACGCACCATCATGCCGACCACGTCGCCGGCACCGATGAGGTGCGGGCCCGCTTCCGCTGCCCTGTCGTCGGCGCCGCTGCCGATCAGCACCGGCTGCCGAAGCTCGATGACGCGGTGCGGGAAGGCGACACCGTGACACTGGGTGACGCCACCGGCCGCGTCATCGAGACCCCCGGCCACACCCGTGGCCAGATCAACTTCTTCTTCCCCAACGGCGCCGTGCTGCTTTCGGGCGACACGCTGTTCAGCCTCGGCTGCGGCCGCCTGATCGAGGGCACCGCTGAGGAAATGTTCACGAGCCTGCGCAAGCTTGCTGTCCTGCCGCCCGAGACACTCGTCTGCTGCGGCCACGAGTATACCGAGAGCAACGCGCGTTTCGCCCTCGCCGTTGATCCCGACAATGCCGATCTGCACACCTTCGTCGGCAAGGTCGAGCAGCTGCGTGCTGCGGGCCAGCCGAGCGTGCCCTCGGTGCTGCGGGAGGAATTGAAGGCAAACCCCTTCCTGCGGGCGCCGGATGTCACGAGATTCGCCGACCTGCGCGCGCGCAAGGACCGGTTCTGAGCCCAGGCAGGGGAAACATCATGAAGCTCTACTATTCGCCGACCAGTCCGTATGTGCGCAAGGTCATGGCCTGCGCCATCATCCGCGGCCTGGACGGCCGCATCGAGAAGCACACGACCAACCCGCATGAATCCCCACCGGACCTGCTGGCCGACAACCCGCTGTCGAAGGTGCCATGCCTGGTGACCGACGACGGCGTGTCACTGTTCGGCAGCCAGTTGATCTGCGAATACATCGACAGCCTCGGCGACGCCCTGACACTGTTCCCGCCGCAAGGTGCCACGCGGTGGCGCGCCCTGAAATTTCAGTCGCTGGGCGACGGCATCCTCGACGCCGCCGTCCCATGCCGAGGCGAGTTGCAGAAACCCAAGGAAGCCGCGCGAGACGCCCAGATCGCCCGCTACAAGGCCGCAATCAGCCGGGCCGTGGACGTGCTGGAAAGCGATCCGCCGCACAAGCACGTCGATATTGGCTCCATCACCGTCGCCTGCGCGCTGGGCTACCTAGACTTCCGCTTCGCCGCCGACCCCTGGCGGTCAGGCCACCCGAAGCTCACCGCCTGGTACGAGGCCTTCGCCCAGAACAAGGGCATCGCCGAAACAGCCCCGAAATAGGCTGCCGGCGGCCCTACCGTGGGTGCCCCTCACTCCCGGTCCTTGCCGGCATGGGCGGGCTCGATCCGCCCATCTGCGCTATACCGGTGGCGTGCGAGGACGGCCGGGTCAAAGTCTGTGCTCCAGGCACATCAATGCGACCGCCCGCGCCCCGTCTTCTGCTGCAGCGCATCGATCATCTTCGATGCCTCCGCCTTTGTCAGGTCCGGGTCGAACGGCTCGTGCGCCTCCTCGCACAGCGTCTTCAGATACGAAGCCTGAGCCCCGGTCATCGTCTCCTCACCGGTGATCCAGTCATCGGGGTCTTTCTCCACGTTGGAGGGAACATTATCGTCAGGCACTGATTTCGGATTATCGATCATGCCTCGCGAACGCCATCGATCTCTTTTTGTTCCAATCCCTGCGTATGAATTCCCTGTCACCTCAGTACTGGAATTGATAGGTCAACCCGACGCTCGCCCCTTCCGTCCCCGCCGTGTTGCCGGTCGCGTTGTTCGCCAGCGTTCCGGCTGCCGTCTCCAGCTTCAGTCCCTTGTAGAGATCGATCTGCACCGTCGCCTGTGATCCGCCGCCCGAGGCTGACTGCTTCGCCCCGACATACACGCCGCGCGCCACGTAGCGCCCGGCCTCCAGCGTCGGGTTGCCGGTGCTGTCGCTGCCGATCGCCAGCCGGTCGAGGCCTAGCGCATTGCGCACCTTCGCCAGCGGATCGCCAGCCCCCGACGTCGCCCCCGAGAGTTCGGCCAGCGCGCTCGCGATCTCGGCCAACTGCAGCGGGCTCAACTTCGCCGTCGTGGTGTTGAACAGCAACTGCGCGAGGATTTCGTCCTGCGGCATCTCCGGGTTGCTGGACAGCGTGATCTTCGGCTCCCTCGCCGTGCCGCCGACGGTCAGGGTCGCGGTCATCGTCGTCGTTTGCGACTGCGCGACGAAATGGATCGACGGGTCGGAGAACCCGCCACCCGAGAAGCTGACCAGCCCCTCGGTGAAGTTCAGGGTCACACCCACCACGCTGAACTGGCCGCGCCGCAAGTTCAGCCCGCCTGTTGGGACCGGCGCGGCCGCGGTGCCGCTGACGTGGATCTTGCCGCCGACCTCGGCGAACAGGCCGCGGCCGCGGATGAACACCTGCTGGGGCGCGTCGATCGTCAGGTTCAGCGCGACCTTGGACGTTTCCGAAGGCTGCGGCGGCGGGGGCGGCGGCGCGTTCTGCTCGCGCACTGGCAGCACCGCGACGCTCGTTGGCAGCTTGTCGGGGATCTGGATGTTGGCCTGCTTGATGAACAGCGTGCCGCCCGCCTGCATGTCACCCTTCAGCTCGCCACGCACCGCCAGATCGGCGTTGATCAGCGCGGTTATCATCTCGCTGGCCAGCGGCTGCGCGTTGTTGGCGGTGAAGTGCAGATCGATCGGCATGGCGCCCGCCAACCCGACCGTGCCGCTACCCCCCAGAGTGCCGGGCCCTGCTCGGCCGTCGAACCGCGCCAGGCGGATGGTGCTGCCCGAGGCCTCGATCAGTGCGTTCAGGGCCGTGAGATGGGCGCCATAGGTGTAGTCGGTGACCGCGCCGTTGCGCAGCGCCGCGGTGCCCTGCACCTGCGGTGCCTTGGTCGTCCCTGTCACCGCCGCATTCAGCACCACCTCGCCCCGCGCCTGTTCTCCCTGCGCCGTCAGGATCGGGTCGAGCATCGCCAGATCGAGCCTGCCGTCGGTCTTCAGGTTCATCTGTCCGCCCTGCCGGATCGGCGCCGTTCCGGTCATGGTGACCCGCGACGAGCCCGCGACCAGCCGCGTATCCAGCCGCGCCAAGGCGCCGGCCAGCGTGACGTTGGCGTTCAGGTTGGCGGCCGGCAATGCGGCACCTGGACCCTGCCGCAGCCGCACGCCCTCGGCCGTCAGCCTGATCGTGCCCTCGGGCTGCGACGACGTGCCGGTGAGCCGCACATCGGCGTTGATCTGCCCGTTCGCCGCCAACGACGGGCTGGCCACCGCGGCGACATCCGCCGACAGGTTGCGCAGCGTCGCGGTCAGGTCGAGCGTGCTGCCCGCCTTGCCGGCCACCATCAGCTCCGCCTGCCGGTAGCCGAGGCGCAGCCGGTCCATGGCCACGCCGTCGGCGAAGCTGAATTTTGTCGGCGCCAGCATCCGCACCGTCTGGTCCTTCCAGGAGGTCTCCAGCCGAGCGAGGTCGAGCGTCTTGTCCTTCGCATCGGCAGTGCCGGCCGCTGAGATCCTTGCCGGTCCGCCGGCCAGCTCACCCGCGTTGGCGGCAAGTGTCAGCGCGAGCGCGTTGAGCGGCCCCTTCACGGTACCACGCGCCGCCGCCGACTGCACCGACGACGCCGACACCCCATCCGCCGTCAGCGTGCCATCCACGCTCGGCTCGCCCGCCGGATCGGTGACGGTGGTGTTCAGGACGACCTTGCCGACCGATGCCGTCCCTGGAACCGACACGCCCTGCATCGTTACCATGAGGCGCGCCGCCTGAGCGTCGGAGTCGAGTGTCGCGGCCGCCTGCCCCTGGATCTTCTCGCCGAGGAGCGGCGCAAAGTCGGCCAGCTTGCCGATCGACAGCGCCAGGTTGCCCAGCGGAATCGTCTGTCCGTTCGGCAGGCTGACCGCGCCGTGCGCCGCCAGCGACTTCCAGGCGGCCTGCGTAATGTCCGCCTTGATCCCTGCATCCGACTTGTCCGCCGTCAGCGCCAGCGACAGCGGCGAATCGAGCAGCGTGCCGGTCGCCGTCACCTCGGCGTGCGGGGTCTTCGGCAGTGCACTCGCCACGACATGCGCATCCAAATGCCCCGGCTGATAGTTCTTCGTCGCCAGATCGGCCGAGATGTCCGCGACGAGCCCGAGATCATCCATCCGCCCTTGTGCATGCCCGCGCGCATCGACCTGCCCCGACACACTCGGCTGCACCGCCGCGACATCGGCCAGCGCGACCCGCCAGTCGGCACTCAGCATCCGGTCGATCATGCTTCCCTGGGCCGCGACATTCAGCGCCTTGCCGTTCAGCGTCAGGTTGGAGACGGTGATGTCCTGCCCGTGCACGCTGGCTGCGAGCTCGATATGCCCATCGGGTCCGATCAGCGCCGGCACCGGCGCCTTGCCGCCGGTCACCGACACCAGTCCGC
>DASQVN010000109.1:0-12475 GCA_035640755.1 Rhodopila sp. | reverse complement strand
GCCATGGAATCCCTGGTCCTTCTTCCAAGGGACCGCGGTGCAAACGAAAAAAGCCGCCCCGCATGGCGGCCAGCCTCTCCCGCGTTCCGAAAGAGGCGCGTGTATAAGGGGCGCGAGCGCGTGTGTCCAGTTGTTTCCGGTCAATCTTCAAATAGATTAATCATGCGTTAACCGCAATGCTGGATTGACGCATGCGGCATCGTTGGCGAGCATATGCCCCGGTCGGGGGGCAACGCATGGGTTCATCGTTCCGCATCTTTCTGGGGCACCGCGTCTTCCTGGGCGCTGCCGCGGGCGCTCTGTCGATGCTGCTGTTCCATCAGACCACGCTGCAGATGTTCTTCCTGCTGGGGCTGGCACCGCATTCGGCGTTCCGGCTGGTGGTCGTGCCGCCGTTCGGCGTGCCGGCGGTGGTGAGCGGGTGCTTCTGGGCGGCGCTGATCGGGGCCGGGTATGCGGCGGTGGTGCAGCCGCGGGGGCGGCACGCGTGGCTGGCCGGGCTGCCGCTGGGCTGCGTTGCGCTGCTGCTGGTCTGGTTCGTGGTACTGCCGCTAAAGGAGCAGCCGGCGGCGTTCGGCTGGCACGTGCTGCCGCTGATCCGCTCGGCCGCGGCGAGCCTGATGTGGGGGCTGGGCGTCGGCGTGCTGCTGCCGCTGATGCTGCCGCGCCGGCTTGGGCACGGGCCGCAGGGCTGGGCTGGGCGGCGGATCGCTGCCTGATGGCGGCGGCCCCGAGGGCCGGGCGGTGTGCGTGCGGGATGGGTGTGGCGCTCGCGCGCGAAATCGGTGACCCGCGCGGATGGCGCTTCCGGTGCGAGGCTGGTTCCGGTAAAGGAATAACGGCCCTGCCACAGAACGGCTGACGAAGTCCATGCCCATCACCCGCCGGCAGCTCGCGCGCGCCGCCCTTGCTTGCGTTGCGCCGTCGCTTGCCTTTTTTGCGCCATCGCTTGCATCCGCGCGCGTCATCCTGGCCGCTGCATCGATCGCCCGCACCGACCTGTCATGGTGGCAGCAGCGGCATGAGGCGAAGCTGCGGGAGCTGGCGCAGAAACGGCCGAACCTGATCTTTCTGGGCGACTCGATCACGATGAACTGGGAGCGGGCGGGGCCGGCGCCATGGCAGGATTTCGCGCCGGAGTGGCAGCGCTTTTACGGCGACCGCAATGCGGTGAACCTTGGCTTCAAGGGCGACACCACGGCGAGCCTGTTGTGGCGCATCCGCAACGGGGAAGCGGCGGGGATCGCGCCGCGTGCGGCGGTGGTGCTGATCGGGGCGAACAACCTGGGCCGCGTGCACTGGTCGGCCGAGGACACGGTGGCCGGGATTGACGCGGTGATCGCCGAACTGCGGCGGCGGCTGCCGGAGACGGCGATCCTGCTGCTGAGCGTGCTGCCCTCGGAACGGTCGCCCTGGGCGAGCGAGACGACGGTGCAGATCAACCGGGCGCTGGCACGGCAATATCCACCGCCGCCATATCATGACGGGCAGCCCGTGACGTTCCTGGATGTGACGCATCTGTTCATGCGGGACGGGAAGCTCGACCGCGATGCGTTCTATGACGGCCGGTTGACCCCGGCCGAGCCTCTGCTGCATCCCACGGCGCAGGCGCAGGCGGCGATGGCCCGCGCCATGGAGCCGGTGCTGTCGGCGATGCTACACGACAGGCCGCATGGCTGAAGGGGATAGAACGGTGGCAAAAGGGTATTGGATCGCGCGGGTCGATGTGAGCAACCCGGAGGCGTATCAGCGCTATGCCGCTGCCAATGCGGCGGCGTTCAGCAAGTACGGCGCCCGGTTCGTGGTGCGCGGCGGGCGGTTCGAGGCGCCGGAGGGAACCGCACGGTCGCGCAACGTGGTGCTGGAATTCGACAGCTACGACAAGGCGCTGGCCTGCTATCATTCCCCCGAATACGCGGCGGCGAAGGCGCTGCGGGAGGGGCACGCGGTGGCGGATCTGGTGATCATCGAGGGATATGACGGGCCGCAGCCGGGATAACCGAACGGGGTTGACCGGGATCAATTGTTCGGAAATGCACAGAAGGTTTATTCGGCCTTCGGATCACAAACCCGGCTGCGGCCTAAATGTATTGTACGCGCAAATGGCGGACGGACGGCTGCCGCGGGCATGCACACACGCCGGTTGCGGCCTGCCGCATGGGGGATGACGCGAGCACATGGAACCGCCGCCGGACCTTTACGAGCTGCTGATCCAAAGCGTGATGGACTACGCCATCTACATGCTCGACCCGGACGGCCGGGTGGTGAGCTGGAATCCGGGGGCGGAGCGGATCAAGGGCTACAGCGCCGAGGAGATCATCGGCCAGCATTTCTCCTGCTTCTATACCGAGGAGGATCGCGCCGCCGGCGTTCCCTGGCAGGCGCTGCGGACCGCGGCGGAGACCGGGCGGTTCACGGCGGAGGCGTGGCGGATGCGGAAGGACGGCAGCCGGTTCTGGGCGGCGGTGGTCATCGACCCGATCCGCCGGGACGGGCGACTGGTCGGCTTTGCCAAGGTCACCCGCGACATGACCGAGCAGCACGACATGCGGTTGCAACTGGAACAATCGCGCGAGCAGTTGTTCCAGGCGCAGAAGATGGAGGCGGTCGGGCAGCTCACCGGCGGGCTGGCGCATGACTTCAACAACCTGCTGACCGGAATTTCCGGCAGCCTGGAACTGGTGCGGATGCGCATCGCGCAGGGTCGGCTGGACGAGCTGGAGCGCTATATCACCGGCGCGCAGGGGGCGGCGGGGCGCGCGGCGGCGCTGACGCACCGGTTGCTGGCGTTCGCGCGGCGGCAGACGCTCGACCCCAAGCCGACGCATGTGAACAAGCTGGTCGCGGCGATGGAGGAGCTGGTGCAGCGCACGATCGGGCCGGAGATCCGGCTGGAGACGATGCTGGGAGCCGGGGTGTGGCCGACATTGTGCGACCCGAACCAGCTTGAGAACGCGCTCCTCAACCTGTGCATCAATGCACGGGATGCCATGCCGGACGGCGGGCGGCTGACGATCGAGACGGCGAATGCACCGGTGAATGAGCGGGGGGCACGGGAGCGGGACATGCAGCCGGGCCAGTATGTCCTGCTCAGCGTGACGGACACCGGGACCGGAATGCCGCCTGACGTGCTGGCGCGTGCGTTCGACCCGTTCTACACGACCAAGCCGACCGGGCAGGGGACGGGGCTTGGGCTGTCCATGGTGTATGGGTTCGCGAAACAGTCCGAAGGGCAGGTGCAGCTTGTCTCGGAGCCCGGGCGGGGGACCTCCGTCCTGCTGTATCTGCCGCGGTACCGCGGCGAGATGGAGGACGACGACGAGCCGGCCGAACCGGCGATCGTGCCGCACGCCGGGCCGGGCGAGACCGTGCTGGTCGTCGATGACGAGCCAACGGTGCGGATGTTGGTGACGGACGTGCTGGCGGACCTGGGTTACGCGGCGATCGAGGCGGCGGACGCGGCGTCGGGGCTCAAGGTGCTGCAGTCGGATGTGCGGATCGATCTGCTGATCACCGATGTGGGGCTGCCAGGGGGGCTGAACGGACGGCAGATGGCCGACGCGGGGCGCGAGCGGCGGCCAGGGTTGAAGGTGCTGTTCATCACCGGGTACGCCGAGGCGGCGGCGCTGAGTCACGGCCGCCTGCTGCCGGGGATGCATGTGCTGGGCAAGCCGTTTGCGATCGAGAAGCTGGCCGCCAGGATCAAGGACATCATCGAGGAGACATGACCGGGATGGTGTCGTGCCGGCCTGTTCTGCTGTAGACTCGGGCAAACTAGACTGGGCACACGTAGACTGGCCAAACGGCAGGCGATGATCACGGAGGGGGCATGAGTGTGGACATGACGGCGTTTCGGCCGCTGGCGCCCGAGTCGCAGCCGGAGAATGACACGCCGACCTACGCCAGCACGCGGCTCAGGCATCCGTTGCGGCCGGCGCTGAGGATCCCGCACGGGGTGACCGAGACCACGGGGCCCCGGTTCACCGAGGCGCGATTCTGCGCGATCGCCGATCTGTCGGTTTGCAACGGCCGGCCGGCGCTGGGCGAGCGGATCATTGTGCGCGGGCAGGTGACGGATGAGAACGACCGGCCGGTGCCGCACACGATGATCGAGATCTGGCAGGCCAATGCGGCGGGGCGGTATGACCATCCGGGAGACCAGCATGACGCGCCGCTCGATCCGAATTTTCACGGCAACGGGCGCGTGTTCACCGATGCCGATGGGTGGTACCAGTTCATCACCATAAAGCCCGGCGCGTATCCCTGGCAGAACCACTACAATGCCTGGCGGCCGAACCACATCCACTACTCGCTGTTCGGCACCGGGTTCGGGCAGCGGCTGATCACCCAGATGTATTTCCCGGGCGACCCGCTGCTGGCGCTCGACCCGATCTACCAGGCGATCCCCGATGAGGCGGCACGGGAGCGGCTGGTGGCGGCGTTCGACATCGACATCACCTCGCCGGGGTGGGCGTTGGGGTATCGGTTTGATTTCGTGCTGCGAGGACGCCATGCGACGCCGATGTCGGGCGACGCCGATGTTGGGCGACGCCGTTAGAAGGGGCCTGAGATGACGGCCGCAACCGCCAACCAGACCATCGGGCCGTACTGGCATCTGATCGAGGAGCCGAACTGGGCTGACCTGACGCGCTTTGGTGCGACCGGCGAGCGGATTGTGCTGACCGGTACGATCCGGGACGGCGCGGGCGAGAAGGTGACCGATGCCGCGGTGGAAATCTGGCAATCGAGCCCTGAGGCATCGGACATCTTTCCCGGCTTCGGGCGCTGCCGGACGGACAGCGCCGGCAGCTTTCGTTTCGTGACGCTGAAGCCTGAGCCGGTGCCGGGACTCGGCAATACGCAGCAGGCGCCGCATGTCGCGGTCACGATCCTGGCGCGCGGGCTGCTGCGGGGGCTGACCACGCGGCTGTATTTCCAGAGTGAGCCACTCAACGAGACCGACCCTGTGCTGTCTCTGATCGAGGACCCCGCCCGCCGGCGGACCCTGATCGCCCGCCCGGTGGCGGCGGATACCTGGCACCTTGACATCCGGCTGCAGGGTGACGGCGAAACCGTGTTCATGGAGATCTGACCGGGAAATCTGACAGGACCAGCTGACAGGAGATCCGATGCCAGCGCCGCTGCCGAAGTCGATTGCCACTGTCTCGCTCAGCGGGACGCTGGCCGAGAAGCTGGAAGCCGCCGCGGCGATCGGCTTCGACGGGGTGGAAATCTTCGAGAACGATCTGCTGACGTTCGAGGGCTCACCGGCGGAGGTGCGGTCGCTGGCGGAGAGTTTGGGGCTCGCGATCACCTGCTTCCAGCCGTTCCGCGACTTCGAGGCGATGCCGGAGCCGCAGCGGACGCGCAACATGGATCGCGCCGAACGCAAGTTCGACGTGATGCAGGAGCTGGGGGCGGAGCTGCTGCTGGTGTGCAGCAATGTCAATCCGGCGGTGATCGACGATGATGCGCGCGCCGCGGCGGACCTCGCGGAGATGGCGGAGCGGGCGCAGCGGCGGGGGTTGCGCGTCGGGTATGAGGCGCTGGCCTGGGGCCGGTGGGTCAACCGATGGCGGCACGCGTGGGAGATCGTGAAGCGGGCCGATCATCCGGCGCTGGGGCTGATCCTCGACAGTTTCCACACGCTCGCGGTCGGCGATGACCTGAGCAGGCTTGGTGAGGTCCCGGCGGGGCGGATCTTCTTTGCCCAGCTTGCCGACGCACCCTGGCTGTCGATGGATGTGCTGTCCTGGAGCCGGCATTTCCGCAACCTGCCGGGGCAGGGGCAGCTGCCGGTCGCGCAGTTCGTGCGCGACCTCGTGGCGGCGGGGTATGACGGGCCGCTGTCGCTGGAAATCTTCAATGACGAATTCCGCTCCGCGCCGGGGCGGCTGATGGCGCGGGACGGACTGCGCTCGCTGCTGCTGGCCGAGGCGGAGGCGGGGGTGACGAGCCTGCCGCCGGCGCCGGCGGTGCATGGGGTGGAGTTCCTGGAGTTCGCGGTCGATGAGATTTCCGGCCGGCGACTGGGTGAGGTGTTGCGGGACCTGGGGTTTCATTATGCCGGGCGGCATCGGTCGAAGTCCGTCGATCTGTTCCGGCAGGGCGGCATCAACCTGATCCTGAACAGCGAGCAGGACAGCGCGGCGGCGGAGCACTTCCAGTTCCACGGTCCGTCGGTCTGCGCCATGGCGTTCCGGGTGGACGACGCGGCGCGGGCGGTGCGGCGGGCGGAGGCGCTGCTGTGCCCGGAATGGCGTGAGCGGATCGGGCCGGGGGAGCGGCAGATCCCGGCGGTGCGCGCGCCGGACGGGACGCTGCTCTATCTGGTGGAGCCGGCGGAGCCCGGCGAGACGATCTATGATGCCGACTTCACGCTGTTTCCGGAGGCGTCCACGGCCGGGATGCTGAGCAGCATCGATCATGTGGCGCAGGCGCTGCCGACCGGGCGGATGGACAATTTCGTGCTGTTCTACCGTGCGCTGTTCGATTTCCAGCCGGAGCAGCTGTGGGAAATCGCCGACACGATGGGGCTGGTGCAGAGCCGGACGATGACCAGCCCGGGCCGGGCTGTGCGGCTGCCGCTGAATGCGTCGGAGGGGCGCGAAACCTCGACCGGGCGGTTCCTGACGACGTTCTCGGGCGCGGGGGTACAGCATATCGCGATGGCGAGCGACGATATCGTCGCGGGGCTGGAGCGGCTGGCGGAGCGGGGCGCGCGATTCCTGCCAATTCCGGGGAACTACTACGACGACATTGCCGCCCGGTGGGGGCTGGACGATGAACGGCTTGCGGTGCTGCGGCGGCACAACATCCTGTATGATCGGGATGATGACGGAGAATTCCTGCATGCCTATACGGATCCGTTCCAGGACCGGTTCTTCTTCGAGATCGTACAGCGGATCGGCGGGTACCAGCAGTATGGCGCGTTAAACGCCTCGGTGCGGATGGCCGCGCAGGCGAAGCGGGCCGGCCGGCCGGAGGCCGAATTGCAAGCGTAAGGAAAGGCGGGTAACGAGCGGGGTTCCTACTGGGCAAGCCGGTTAAGAGGGGAGACGTACCATGAGCCTGCTTCTGCCGCGCCGCACTGTGCTGAAGGGCGCCTCGGCATTCGCCGCCGCGCCACTGGCGATGCCGCATGTCGCCCGCGCGGCGGAGCCGATCCGCATCGGGCTGCTGCTGGCCAAGACCGGGCAGATCGCCGGGCAGACCGAGTATCTGGCGAACGGCACGTATCTCGCGCTGCAGGAGCGGAACAACGAGATCATGGGCCAGCCGGCGGAACTCGTCTGGCTGGATGAGCCGAGCCCGCAGGCGGCGACACAGAACATGCAGAAGCTGGTGCAGGAGAACAAGGTCGCCGCGGTCCTCGGCGGCTCGCTGTCGTCGAACGCGCTGGCCGAGGAGGCGACGGCGGCGCAGTTGAAGATCCCGTTCATCTGCGACAACGCGGCGGCGACCGAGATCAGCGGCAAGAACTGCAACCGCTATACGTTCCGGTTGAATACGCCTGTACTGGTGCAGTCGCGGATGCTGGCGCCTTATGCGCTGAAGTCGGGGAAGAAGTGGTACTTCATCACGGCGTCCTATGCGTTCGGGCAGGACATCCTGAAGTCCTCGCGCGAGTTGCTGAAGGAGGCGGGCGGGACCGAGGTGGGCGCCGATGAGGTGCCGCTGAATACGGCGGACTTCAGCTCCTTCATCCTGAAGATCCGGCAGGCACGGCCGGATGTGGTGCTGGGCGGGCTGTCGGCCGGGGATCTGACGACGTTCCTGAAGCAGTGGAACGAGCTCGGGATGAAGGGGAAGATCCCGTTCTTCGAGATCGCGATCGGGGATACCGACATTTGGGGCGTCGGGCCGGAGGCGGCGACCGGGACGTTTACCAAGATGTGGTACTACAAGAACCCGGCCAATCCGGCGAACGAGAAGGCGTTTGCCGAGGCCTACCAGAAGAAGTACGGCAAACCGGCGGCGGACAAGGCGTGGATGGGGTGGATCACTGCGCGGTCGCTGTTCGAGTCGATGGATACGGCAAGGTCCACGGAACCGATGGCGATCATCGAGGCGCTGGAGGCATGGAAGGCGCCGGCGGCGGGATACAACTACAGCTACCGCCGGTTCGACCATCAGATGCTGGCGCGGAACCTGGCGGTGCGGGTGAAGGAGCACATCACCGACAAGTGGGACTACTTCGACGTGGCCGCGGCGTTGCCGGAAAATGCGGGGGATCTGCCGAAGGTCTTCGGGACGGAGGAGGAGGTGGGCTGCAAGATGGGGTAAGGGCGCGGCGGTAGCCGGCAGGTTTCCAGGCGAGGCTATCCCCGACGCAGTCGTGTGGCGCGCTTTTTTGGCAGTCCCACATGCATACCGGCTGGTGCGGCAAGTCGTGGCTGTGACAGGTCACCGTCAACAGTTACAGCGGCCGCTGATACTGTGAACGGGTTCATAGAAGCACGGCCTGTTGCCCTGGATGATCGGTGCCGCGCCGCTGATGGCGCGATCCACCCTCATCCAGCGCAGGAGCGCACCGCCATGATCGGATTTCATCAGGTCGACCCTGGATGGTACGACCGTTATTGGTACAGCGATCATCTGCCCAGCCCTCATCTGTCCAAGCCAGGCCGGTTGCTGCCTGGGCGAGCGTTTCGCCTCCTGATCCGCCGCGTTCGGGCTATCTACACCGGCCCGCAGAGCAGCGACTTCGAGCTCTGGCATAGCCCGCTGAGATAATCCGCCGGGGCCAGACCAGATCCGCACCTGAAGGCGACATCCACAGCGGCAATCCCCCCGAGGGTTTTCATGTATCGCGGGGCAGAACCGCCGTCCGGCATCCGGACGGCACGGACCACGCGTGCCCACCTGATCCCAATGACACTGTTCATGGCTCTTGGCGTGATGACCATGCATACGGCCCGCGCCCAGGGCGAACGCGCCCAGGGCGAAACGGACTGGATCCAGAGTGCGATGCAGCACCTGTTGCTGGCGCCGCACGACCGGGCAGCGGAAGAAGTACCGCAG
This sequence comes from Rhodopila sp., assembly GCA_035640755.1. Lineage (GTDB taxonomy): Bacteria > Pseudomonadota > Alphaproteobacteria > Acetobacterales > Acetobacteraceae > Rhodopila. The sequence continues at coordinate 3,451 of DASQVN010000109.1, read as the reverse complement.
GATACGCCATTCGTGGTTCCCGCCCTGTCGGCCGATCGGGACCCCGACGGGGTGAGATGCAACACGGATCCTGCAACCGGCCTGACCACGCCAAGGTCTGGGATGGTGTCCGTCTATTGGCGGCCAACCTTGGCTTCGTCAACACGGTCATGTGGGATGGCCGCGAACCGAGCCTGGAGAGCCAGGCCATGGATGCGACGATCGGGCACGCCCAGGCCACCACCCCACCATCGCCGTCACAGATCGCCGAAATCGTTGCCTTCGAACGTGGGTTGCTGACCGCGCAAAGCGTCGACATCAACGCGGGGACTCTCTCCGCGAGCGGCGCGACCGGCGGCCCCGCAGCGCTGGCCGGGACCCTTGCGGCGTTCTTTCCCGGCATCAACGATCCCCTCGGCGGCAATCCGAAAGGCAAGAGTTTCACCGGCGTGATCTTCAACCTCTACAATGCCTGGTTCGGGCTGTCAGGGGGTGGCGACGACCCACGGGCGCAGGTGCAACGAGGCCAGACCGTATTCAATACCAAACCGATCGCGATTACCCGCGTCGCTGGACTGAACGACGTCCTGGGCACGCCAACCGTCGCCGGCTTCTGCGGCACGTGTCATGATTCGCCCAATATCGGCAATCATTCTGTCAAACTGCCGATCGACATCGGCACGACCCATGCCGGCCCGTTCAATGTGGCCTCGGGCACCGGTGCGGTTGCCGCGCTTGACATCGCCGGCCTGCCGATCTTCACCGTCTCTTGCAATGCGGGACCGCTGCAGGGCAAAACTTTTACGGTCACCGATCCTGCCAAGGCCATGATCAGCGGCAAGTGCGCCGATGTCGGCAAGATCAAGGGACCTGTGCTTCGCGGCCTCGCGGCGCGCGCACCCTATTTCCACAATGGCGCGGCCCGCACACTCGATGATGTCGTGACATACTATCAGCAACGCTTCTCGATCGACTTCACTGAGCAGGAATAGGCGGATCTCGTGGCGTTCCTGAAGACCCTGTGACTCCTGAATGGCCGATGCAGCGGTGGCCATGCGGTCCAAGGGGGCACTTCGGCTGCGCGTGCGGGGCGTGCGGGAATCAGGCGTGGCTGCTGGGACCACGGCACTGACGGCTGACGAGGACAGGCCGCGATATCGGTGCGGCGCACGCGCCAACCGGCGCCGGTTTGGACAAAATATTCCGCATGCCGCTTTTCGCGCATCCCCGGTACCTGCTACTGACGTGTACCTGCGACTGACGTGGGGTGATCCCACGCGCGCCTGCCAGCGGCGCACAATACCCAAGCTGGCCGGGGGAGTGCCTTTTGCTGGATATCGTCCTGTCCCAGATCGCGAGCGGGCTGGTTCTTGGCGGCCTGTATGTGCTGATTGCCATCGGGCTTTCGATCATTTTCGGCCTGCTTGGCATCGTCAACTTCGCCCATGGCACGTTCTTCACGCTGGGGGCGTATTTCGCGCTGACACTGTTCCAATACTTCGGCTGGCCCGCGGTGATCCTGTCGCCCTTCATCGTGGGTGGTGTCGGGATGCTCGCCGAACTGGTGCTTATCAGACGATTGTATGACAAGGAGCCGCTGGTCAGCCTGATCATTACATTTGCGTTGGCGCTGCTGATCGAGGCATCGGTGCGGCTGGTGTATGGCGGCATCGGGCAGCCGTTCAGCCCGCCGCCGTTCCTGGCCGGGTTCTACATCTGGGGGCCGATCCTGATCACCAAGTATCGGTTCGCCGTGCTGCTGACGACGGCGGCGGTGCTGATCGGGCTGTGGCTGTTCCTGGAGCACACGCCGTTCGGCCGCATCCTGCGCGCGGGATCGCGCGACCCGGAGATGGTCGGGCTGCTGGGCATCAACCTGCCGCGGGTGCTGACCTGGGTGTTCGGGTTGGGGTGTGCGATCTCGGGCGTCGCGGGGGTGCTTGCGGCGCCGCTGTGGACGATCACGCCGGCGATGGCGACGAATGCGATCATGCCCGCCTTCGTGGTCGTGGCGATCGGCGGGCTGGGATCGTTCGCCGGCGCGGTGATCGCGGGGCTGCTGGTCGGTGTAGTGATCGCGCTGACGATCCAATTCGAGCCGGAGGCCTCGGGCGCGGTGATGTATCTGTTCATGGCCCTGATGCTGCTGCTCCGGCCGCGCGGCCTGCTGGGTGAGAGGTGGGAGCGGTTCGAATGAGCGAGGTCGCACTCCGGGCCAGGCCGGTGACCGCCATGGACGCGCTGGGGCATCCGGTTCTCTGGGTGCTGCTCGTGCTGCTGGGCCTGACAGGACTATGGCAGCTGATCGGGGCGCCGATCGGGCTGATCACGCAGATCGCGATTTATACGCTGTACGGCGCTGGGGTGTGCCTGCTGGTGAGCTACACGGGGCTGGTGCCGTTCGGCGCCTCGGTGTTCTTCGGCTGCGCGAGCTATGCGGTGGCGTTCGTCATGCTGCGCGGCGGGGCGAACGAGATCGTGGGGCTGGCGTTCTGCACCGTATTCTCACTGGTGCTGGCGGCTGTGATCGCGCTGATCATCCTGCGCCGGCGCGGGCTGTATTTCTCGCTGCTGACCCTGGCATTTTCGCAGATCGCGTTCGAGATCGCGTACAAGTGGACCGGCGTGACGGGTGGAGAGAACGGCCTGCAGGGGGTGCGGCGGCCGATCTTCACCTCGGCCTGGTCGTTTCACGTATTCGTGGTGGTCACGGTGTGCCTCGGCATGGGGCTCCTCTGGCGGATCGCGCACTCACCGTTCGGGCGGTCGCTGCAGGCGCTGCGCGACAATGAGCAGCGGGCGCAGAGCCTCGGATACAACGTCTTCCGGCTGAAGTTCCTGTCGTTCGTGCTGATGGGTGGGGTGGTCGGCTATTCCGGCGGGCTGCTCGCCTTCATGATCAACGGAGCATATGCGGACAATCTGAGCTGGCAGCATGCGGGGGACTCGCTGCTGATGGCGGTGCTGGGGGGCGTCCACCATTTCCTCGGGCCGCTGTGGGGGGCGATCGCCTTCATCCTGCTGGAGGACCGGCTGTCGGCCATCACCGAGAGCTGGTGGCTGATGTTCGCCCCGATCGTGATCCTGTTCGCGCTGGCTTCGCCCGAGGGGATGCAGGGGCTGGTGTTCCGGCTCATGGGGCGGGAGGACTGGACGCTGACGCGGAAGCGGATTCCGCCGTGGCCGGCGCATATCGCACCGTTCCGTGCCCACGGAGCACAATCCGCGGGAGCACAATCTGGGGCGGAGCTTGATGAGGCAAGGCCGATCCTGACCGTGACCGGGCTGTCGAAGCGGTTCGGCTCGCTGGTGACGGCGGCGGACCTGAACCTGGAGGTGTATCCCTACCAGCTGCACAGCTTCATCGGGCCGAACGGGGCGGGGAAGACGACGTTCTTCAACATGCTCACCGGTATTCTGCGGCCGAACGCCGGGCGGATCGTGTTCGATGGGCACGACATCACCGGCCTGC
>DASQVN010000108.1:0-54045 GCA_035640755.1 Rhodopila sp. | reverse complement strand
CCGACGATCGTCTGGTACAGCATCAACTCATCGGTCGGATCTGGCCGTTCGGCTTCATTCAGCGCTCGGCATGCGGAGACCAGCCGTAACCATTCCTCAGGCAATTCGCTCAGAACGGCCAAGCGTGCGCGCAAGTCCTCGCCACGCTTGTGGTCATGCGTCGCAGTGGCCAGCATAGCGTCCGGAAACATCTTGAGCCGATGTTGGCAGGCCTGATGAAACTCCTCGATGGATCCTCCAAGCCGAGCGGCATCAAAACCGACATCGTTGCGGGACAGCAGGCGACCATATCGATAGAATGCAGTATCCTCGACGGCTTTGGCGGATACAGGTGCGCTGAGCTGTTGAAAGCGTGTTTGTGCAACTTTGTAAGCGGGATTGCCTTGACCACCAAGCCACCGGTCCAGGTGATACAGGACGGTGCGGACCGGAACGGAAGTCGAGGCCCGTGCTTTGTCCAGTGCCATCCGGACAGCCTGTTCATCACTGGCTGAGCGCTTCTGACCAGCATTGTAGGTTCGGTAAATCGGGAAATGGGCCAGCAGCTGTGTCAGGCCGCGTTGGATGGCTGCCAATGATGTGTCTCGCGTATGAATATCGGCTCGCGCGATGCCATGCAGCGCTGACGCAACCGACTTGAGTTGCGCGTGAAAATTGCTGTCGAGAATCTCCTTGCGGGCGGTGATTTCCTCTGACTCGAACGTCGCGCTTCGGCCTGTGATGTCATGCCACAGCGCCTCCAATGTCGCCTGGCTCGACACGTCATGCTGGAGCGCGCTTACCTCATTCATGAAGTCATAGCCGCTCGTGCCATCAACGCTCCAGTCCTCGGGAAGGCTCTCGCCGTTGCCAAGTATCTTCTCCACGATGATGTAAGGTCTGCCTCGTGCTGCGGATGCCGGGCGGAAGGGAGCAAACTCGCTTAGCCGCTGTCTCAGTCGACGACAGTAATCACCAGGATCGGAAAGTCCATCCACATGATCGATGCGGAAACCGTCGATCAATCCTTCAGCATAGAGCCGAAAGAGCGTTGCATGTGTTTCTTCAAATACTTCAGGCACTTCCATCCGCAAGCCAGCCAATCCATTGATGTCGAAGAAGCGACGCCAATTGATCTCGTCGCCGGCGACTCCCCACCAGGCAAGCCGATAATGCTGCCGCTCCAGCAATTCGTGCAGCAAGGTCCGACCTGACTGATTTCGCGGATCGAAGGATTCCCATCCGCTTTCTTCAATGTATGTGAATTCTGAAGGGTTGATGGGAAATATACTTCCGAAGTAATCAACTGCCGGTTCGCCGGTTGGCGCCTTGCTCAGCTTTATCTCGCCGGCGTCTAATGCTTCTCCGTAAGGTCGACCCAGGAATGGTGCCAAGACCTTGTCCCGCAACATTGGATCCGATGCATCCCAGTCTATGTCGAAGAACGTCGAATAACGACTTTTGCGACCATGGCGAAGTACATCGGCCCACCAGAGGTTTTCCGATCCGCCGACCGCCATGTGATTTGGGACGATGTCGACAATCAGACCCAATTCCGCCCGACGCAAGCTGGCCACGAACCGGCGAAATCCATCCTCCCCCCCCAGCTCCTGGTTTACTGTCGTCGGGTCTACGACATCGTAGCCGTGCAACGATCCTGGACGCGCGGTCAAAATAGGCGAGGCATAAACATGGCTGATCCCCAGCCTCGTAATGTAAGGGATGAGCTTCTCAGCATCACCGAAGGCAAAATCCTTGTGGAATTGAAGACGCAGCGTCGCACGAGGGCGGGCATGAATCACTGGCGCGGTCTTTCAGTGGCAATGAGTTCGATACGGCGCGCAACCGGTTGCTGCTCCAGCACGCTATCGGCCGAAACGGGAAGGCGTCGCCGCCAGTTCGGATGCTCATTGATCGTGCCCGGCAAGTTTGGCTGCTCTTCGGACCCGAGTAGGTCCTCCAGCGGAATGAGCGACAGGGGAACTTCCGTCCGGGCAACAAACCGCAGGGCAGCATCCACGACCGGTTCGGTCTGATCCGGAGGTGGAACTGGCCCATCACTGACGTGATCGCGAACGAATGCGCTCCAGAGCCTTGGCCGATCACGGTCACGTTCCTGCCTGGCTGTTTCGGGGTCGACGCCTTGTCCTAGCCGGCCGGCATGGTAACGAGCATCAATGTCGCTGCCTTTCCACCATCCGGCCACCGTCGGCAGGTCATGGGTAGAGGTCATGGCAACATCCGTACTGCCCCAACTGCGTGGCTGAGTAAATCCTGCCTGCGCATCGCGTTCAAACCAGAGGACGCGCATGCCATGAATCCCGCTCTGTTCGAGCATGTCGTGAAAGCCCTCGGGTACGGTACCAAGATCTTCCCCAATGACGACTACATTGTGACGCACCGATTCCAGTGCAAGCAGCCGCAGCAAATCGGTCACCGGGAAGTTCAGATAGGCTCCCTCGGCCGGTGAGGCGCCTTCGGGTATCAACCACAGTCGGGCGAGACTCATCGCGTGATCGACCCGAATTCCACCGATATGGCGCATAGCGGCCCGCAGCGTTGCAAGGAACGGGGAGAAGCCGTTCTCTTCCATGGCTCGAGGTGAAAAGCTGGTCAGGCCCCAATCCTGGCCGCTCGGGTTCAGCAGGTCCGGCGGCGCTCCGATCGTCAGACCAAGTAAGATATCCTGCTGCCGACTCCAGGCATGGCTGCCGGACGGGTCCGTGCCGACTGCGAGATCGCCAATCAGGCCGACGCGCATTCCTGCCTCCCGTGCCTGGAACTGGGCCATGGCGAGCGATCGATCCGTGATCCATTGCAGGAACTGATGAAACAGGATCTCGTCCGCGTTTGCGGACGCGAAGCAGGCCACGCCAGGGCCGCGCGGGTCGCGCAGGTCAACAGGCCACTGCCGCCAACTGGTCCTGGGCGTACGGGCCGCGTGCAGCGCCTCGAAACAGGCATGCTCGAACAGCAACTGGCCACATTCTGCCCGAAACCGTGCGAAGTCGGCACCGAGAGCGCCGTCCCAATCCGGGCTCTCCAAAAAAGTGTCAAAGAGAGCGCGCAACATCTCGTACTTGGCGCGAGAGGATGCTGGCCAATCGATTAATGAATTGCCGGTATTAGGCGGGATCTGTGTTAGAATGGGGTAGTCTGCAGGATTGAAAACCAATTCAGGCGCAGCATGCAGGGGATTGAGAAACAGTCGGCTCGATGGGGAATAGGGACCAAAATGGTCAGGGTCGGCCGCAAACAACGCGTGCATTGGGCTGAGAGCAAGCGCATCTGCGCCCTTCTCGCCGGCGGACCGTGCAAGCGTGGCAGCACCGGCCAAGTCGCCGATACCGAGGTCGCGTTCATGTCGGAGCGCATAGAGCTGCGCGACGAGACCCCAAAGGCGAGCGTCTGGTACAACATCTTCGATCGAGCGGCAGCGTGCTGGCGACACGGCAAGGACGATTTCCCGCTCCTCGATAGCGAGCCGATGGTAGCCCGTTTCGGGGATTGCAGGTACCCGCAGCCGGCCACGAGCTGGCAATAGCGACAGATCACGAATACCGCCTCGTTCGAGGTGCAGTTTTGCGGGTACCGCCTCATTGCCGCCAACGTCCAGGCGTGTTGGGCGTCCGGCCACCGCGGTTACCATCGGCTGCAGATCGGACAGGCTGCTGCGCCGCGTGAGCAATCGGCGGCTGGCGGACAGTTCACGGCTGGTGTCGGCCGGCAGGCCCAACGCGGCGAGGACCCGGCGCAGCACGGGCGGTGAAACGGTCCGAGGATTACCGGCAAAATCCTGCCATTCGACTGATATGCCCGCACGACGTGCAAGGTCGCGAAGGACTTCGTCGCTCATGCCAGTTCCTCCAGATACGCAGCAGTCATTGGGCCGGCATTTTCATTACCAATCGCGAAGATCTTGCGGCCGGCTGGAGCATCAAAGCTGACTGGATCAGTGCCAAGATTGGTCGCGATCACAAGACGCGCACTGCGGCCGAGCGTCCATTGTGCCCGAACAGCCTTGGGGCCGATCGGCCAAGCCTTGGCCGTGACGGTACCATCCAGGCGGGGGACGATCTCTTTCATCCGGAGCGCGATTAAACGTTGATAAAGTGCGAACCGCCCGGACCCTGCTGCTGGATCCGGGCGGGGCACGGACGCGATGAACGTGTCGGCCGCATTGGGATCTGGGATGCGTTCCCGATTTTCGGGAGCGGCAAATTCGGCAAATCCCGCAAACTCATTCCGCCGTCCCTCCCGTACGGCATCGGCCAGTTGGTCGTGGTGGTCGGTGAAGAACAGGAACGGTGCGGCCGATGCTCTTTCTTCACCCATGAACAGCAGGGGAATTTGCGGACACAACATTTGCAGGGCGATCGCGGCTTCCAGTGCTGCGGGTGAGCTCAGCCGGGTCAGCCGTTCTCCGAACGCGCGATTGCCGATCTGGTCATGGTTCTGGAGGAAGAACACGTGGCACCATGGTGGGAGGTCCGCGCATGGCTCACCACGTGCCGCCTTAAGATACTTTGAATATTGGCCTTGGTAGCACCACCCCTCGGCCAGGCACTGTGCCAGCTTGGCAGCGGGTTCTGAAGCATAGTCGACGTAGTAGCCGCTGGCTTCGTCGGTTAGCAGCACATGCATGACGTTGTGCAGATCGTCATTCCACTGGGCGTTGACCGCCTTGCGGAGGTGGGACGCGGCGTTATGGTGCTCCAGCACCAGATGAATATGCCGGCCGGGCGGCGTGGTCGCACGGACCGTCGCTGCCATTTCCTCGACCCAGTCTTGCTCCGGGATGGCGTGGACCGCATCAAGGCGCAGACCGTCAAAGCGGTACTCGTGCAGCCACATCAAAGCGTTGCAGGTAAAGAAATTCCGTACCTCCGGCCGACGGAAATCGATCGCGGGACCCCAAGGCGTCTGCACATCGTCGCGGAAGAAACCCGGCGCATACAGCGCGATGTAGTTCCCGTCAGGTCCGAAATGATTGTACACCACATCCAGGAACGTCATCAGCCCCAGGCCGTGCGCCGTGTCCACCAAGTCCTTCAGGTCAGCCGGTGAGCCATATGCAGTATCGGGCGCATAGGGCAGGACGCCGTCATAGCCCCAGTTGCGCCGGCCGGGGAAATCGTTCACCGGCATCAGCTCGATGGCGGTGATGCCAAGTTCCTTCAGCCGAGGCAAATCCTCCTTGATGTTGCGAAAGCCGCCGGCTGCCCCGGCGTGGATCTCATAGAGGACTGCGTCGGTCCACGGACGGCCCGTCCAGTCTGGATGCTTCCAGTCAAAGCTGCCAGGGGTGACGACGCTGGCGTCATGAACATCCGCCGACTGGCAGCGCGACGCAGGGTCCGGCACCAGAGTGCCGTCGCCGAGGCGAAAGCGATACAACGCACCGTCCGGAACCTCGGCGATCGCTTCGAACCAACCGCCAGGGGATCTTTCCATGGCGAGAGTGAGTCCGGCATCCAGAGCCACCGAGACGGTTTCCTGCGCGGGAGCCCAAAGCCGGAACCTTACGGAGCCGTTTGACAACCGTTTCGTGCCAAACGAGCAGGCGGACAGCGCGTCAGGTGTCATATCGTGCTCCTTACTCCATGCCGCGGGAAGGAAGCTAAGGCTGATCCCCCTGGTCACGCGCTTTTGGCGACGGTTCCATTTTCCTTCGGCATCATGCGACCTCGCCGATTAACGGTTGTCCAAGCCATCCGTTCCAGCAACTTGCGGGACATGCACCCAGGCACTCCAGTAGGGCATGACGGGATCGCGAGGTCTGCGCGGAGCTCAGGATCCAAGGGACAGAGCTATAGTCGCGAGTGGCGGAAGTGTAAGGAATAGGCTTTGTGCCTCACCATGCATCTGATGGGGCTGGGTATGAGCGCCGCCAGCGTTACCCATATTAGAGCCGCCATAAACCGCGGCGTCCGTGTTCAGCAATTCACGCCAGAAGCCGGGCCGCGGCACGCCTAAGCCATAGTCGGTTTGCGGAGTTGGCGTCATGTTACACACGACAAGCACCATTTGGCTATCATCCTTGCCGTAGCGGAGGAAGGCGAATACCGAATTGGTGTAGTCGTTCCCAACGACCCAACGGAAGCCTGCCGGGACTGCATCTCGCTGATAGAGGGCAGGCGTGCTGCGATAAAGCCGGTTGAGGTCTCGCACCAGCATCTGCATGCCCCGATGAGGCGGGTGGTCGATCAGACCCCAGTCGATCGAGGAGTCGTGATTCCACTCCCGCCACTGGGCAATCTCGCCGCCCATAAACAGCAGCTTCTTACCAGGATGGCCCCACATGAACCCGAGATACGCGCGCAGATTGGCAAAGCGCTGCCAATCATCGCCAGGCATCTTCTGGATCAGGGAGCCCTTGCCATAGACCACTTCATCGTGCGACAGCGGCAGAACAAAATTCTCGGAGAAGGCGTAGATCAGCCCGAAGGTCATTTCGTTATGGTGCCACCGGCGGTAGATCGGGTCGCATTGCATGTAGTGGAGCGTGTCATGCATCCACCCCATGTTCCATTTGAAGGTGAAACCCAGGCCGCCATCGCGCACGGGCCGTGACACCCCAGGCCAAGCCGTCGATTCCTCTGCGACTGTCATCGCGCCCGGACACCGTTCTGCGACGACCGAGTTGAAGTGCCGTAAGAAGCCGATCGCCTCAAGATTCTCGCGGCCGCCATAGATGTTCGGGATCCATTCGCCTTCGCGTCGGCTGTAGTCGCGATACAGCATGGATGCCACTGCATCAACGCGCAGACCGTCCACGTGGAAATGCTCCAACCAGTGCACGCCGCTCGCGATCAGGAACCCCTGAACTTCCCGCCGGCCAAAATTGTAGATGAAGGTGTCCCAGTCCTGATGGAAGCCTTCCTTGGGGTCGGCATGCTCGTACAACGCAGTGCCATCGAAACGTGCCAGGCCGTGAGAGTCTGTTGGGAAATGCGCCGGCACCCAATCGACGATGACGCCTACACCGGCCTGGTGACAGGTATCAACGAACCGGGAAAATCCTTCTGCGGGACCGAACCGGCCAGACGGGGCAAACAAGCCGAGTGGTTGATATCCCCATGATCCGCCGAACGGATGCTCGGCGATCGGCAGCAGTTCGATATGGGAAAAGCCCATATCGACGACATACGGAACCAGGCGTTGCGCTAAACCATCCCAATCCAGGGTCTGGTCCGGCGCGGGGCGGAACCACGACGCAGCATGAACTTCATAGATCGACAGGGCCGCTTCCGGCGTGTGCCGCCCATGCCGAGATTGCATCCAGTTGTCGTCGTGCCACACATACGGTGCCGCGTCAGTGACAATGGAGGCCGTGGCTGGCGGCGCCTCGGCAGCTCTTGCCAAAGGATCCGCTTTGTCGGGCAGGCGATTCCCGTCAGGACCGACTATCGAGAACTTGTAGCGCGCGCCTGGTCCGACCCGGGGGATGAAAAGCTCCCATACGCCCGAGGGAAAGCGGAGCCGCATCGGATTGCGACGTGAATCCCATGTGTTGAAATCACCTATGAGTGCCACCGCCCGCGCGTTCGGGGCCCAAACGGCGAACCGGGTTCCCCGCACGCCGTCTATCGTTATCGGGTTTGCACCCAATGTGAACGCAAGTTCAAATAGCCGCCCCTCGTTGAAAAGGTGCAGGTCAGTCTCGCTCAGCAGCAGGCCGAACTCGTAGGGGTCTTCGGTTTCCTGCACGGCCCCGGGCCACTGGATGCGGAACCAGTACGGCTCAGCGCGCTCGACGCGGCCAAGGAACAATCCATCCGGCTGCGAGGGAGACAATGTGCCGAGATGTCGGCCATCGGTGCGAGAGAAGACGTCCACACCGCGTGCGCCAGGAAGAAAAGCCCGGATATAGCGGCCATATTCGGTTTCGAAGGGGCCCAGAACTGCAAACGGATCCCGTAGCGCGGCGTTCGCGAGCTGCCAAGCCTGTTCGCCCGAAACGGATGGGATAACGACGACGTCATTCATGCGGTGGCCTCGATTCCCAGCAGATGACGAGCGCATTCCGCCAGGCCATGGAGAGGTACATCGATCCAGGTCGGCCGGTTGGCCGCTTCATAAGCGACTTCGTAGGCCGCCTTTTCGATCAAGAAGAAATCCAGCAATTGTGGATCGACTGAGAGTGCTGCCTGACACTCATTTGCGGCGACTGCTTCCTGGTAGCCGTCGAGGAAGCCGGCGGTAGCTCGCACAACGAACCCATCGAGGAACGGCATAATCTTATCGTTGGTCAGGTGCGCGTGACTGCTCTGGCTGCGGCGCTTTACAACTGCCGCGGCATAATCGAATGAGCGAATCATGCCGGCAACGTCCCGGAGGGGGTGTGTCTTGCTCCGTCGTACCTCAATCGGTTTGGCCGGCTCACCTTCAAAGTCGATGATCATCACGTCGCCATTGCAGACCAACACTTGGCCGAGGTGCAGGTCGCCGTGGATCCGGATCAAGGTCGATCCAGTCAGGGCACCCGCAAGTCTGGTAAGCTGAGCGAACAAAGCATCATAAGAAGAGAGCAGCATATTGCGCTCATGCTCGCCCCCCGTGTCCAGGCCCTCGACATTCTCGATACCGCGATAGGCAGTCTCGAGCTGAGTCAGTACCTGATCCAGGATGGTGTCGCGTGTTTCCCGCGACCCCTGTTGCGGATTAAACGCTCGCTCGGACGATGGCTTCGAAAGGATGACATGCATTTCAGCCAGGCGCCGACCGAGGAGGTGGGCGAACTGGACATAGTCGGCATGGCTTATGTCGAGCGAAGTGGTCGTGTCGTCGTCGACGGTCAGATCAGAAAGTTCGCGCAGCAGCAGGTCCGTGGTCCACGTCCAGGCATCACCCTGGTTGCGCACGAAGGCCTGCGCACTGCCAAGCGCGTGCCGCGTTCCGTTGGGGTCGATCCGCAACACCTCGCCCAGCAAGGCCGGCGTATTTGCGAAGCCCCGTTCGGTCAGATAGCGGCTCATCTCGGCCTCGGGATGGGGCCCATCGGTGACCCGGCGGAACAGCTTGATGATCGCTACGTTACCGACGATCACCGAGGAATTTGACTGTTCGGCGGAAATCCAGTGCATCTCGGCATCGTCGGGCACGTGCACGTCCGCCATGCGGGATGTCGGCTCAAACCGGATCACCCCGCGATCGGTGGCAATGACGTCCTTCTGTGAGAGACCTGCGAGTACGGTCTTCGGGAATGCCGGAAGCGCGAACGCATCCGTCAGCCAGCCAACCTCGGGCCCGCGCCGCACACGTGCCAGAGCGAGCTGTGTCGGTAGCACTGGCGCGGTGTCGCCCCAGACAATGCCCAAAGGCAACAGCCAGCGTGCCGTCCCCATTTCTGTTTCCGTTTCGATTTCGACCAGCGCCGCCTCCTCGGTAGGCAGGCGGGTCAGCAGGGCGACCTTGGCCGACTTCAGGGCTTGATCCTTTGCCGCAAACCATCGGCGTTTCGCAAGGTAAGCGGGCAGGACTTCGCGCTCGATCACCGACTTTGCTGCTGTCAGTGCGGTTGGAAGATCACGACGCATGACGATTGTCTGGTATTCAGGCATCGGTTCCGGAGCCGGCGTATGGGTTGAAGGCCAATCATCGGCTGCCGACAAGACGAACCAGTAGAAACCGTACGGGGGTAGCGTCAGCAGGTAGGTCAGCTGGCCGATGGGCGGAAACGGTGAGTGCCCATCCAGTTCAATGGGGATGCGCCCCTGAAACTCGGACAGGTCCAGTTCGACAGCCTGAGGTGTTCGCGCGAGATTGGCGATGCAGAGGATCGTGCAGCCCTCATGTTCGCGCAGATAGGCGAGAATCTTGCGGTTCTTCGGGTAGAGCAGTCGATAGCTGCCGCGGCCGAAGACCTGGTACTGGCGCCGGATCGCGATGGTCCGTCGCATCCACATCAGCAGCGAGTGCGGATCCGCTGCCTGCATCTCTACATTGATTGTCTGATAGGCATAGAGCGGGTCCATGACCATCGGCAGGACGAGCCTGGATGGGTCGGCAACACGGGAAAAGCCGCCGTTGCGATCGGGAGACCATTGCATAGGCGTGCGCACACCGTTTCGGTCGCCGAGATGGATGTTGTCGCCCATGCCGATCTCGTCACCATAGTATATAACCGGCGTTCCGGGCATGGACAGCAGCAGATAATTCATCAACTCGATTCGTCGCCGGTCGCGTTCCAGCAGCGGTGCGAGCCGACGACGAATTCCAAGGTTGATCCGTGCTCGGCGATCCGAGGCATAGGTCTCCCACAGGAAGTCGCGTTCGGATTTTGTCACCATTTCCAGCGTCAACTCATCATGGTTGCGCAGGAAGATGGCCCACTGGCAGTTCGGCGGAATGTCCGGCGTCTGACGCAGAATGTCGGTGATGGGAAAGCGATCTTCGCGTGCGATTGCCATATACATTCGTGGCATCAGCGGAAAGTGGAATGCCATGTGGCATTCGTCGCCGTTTCCAAAATAATCCTTGGTGTCCTCGGGCCATTGGTTGGCTTCCGCCAGCAGCATCTTGTCTGGATAATGCGTGTCGAGTTCGGCCCGGATCCGCTTCAGGACTGCATGCGTCTCAGGAATATTTTCGTTGTTTGTGCCCTCCCTCTCCACCAAGTATGGCACGGCATCCAGCCTTAGGCCGTCAACACCGAGTTCCGCCCAATAGCGCAGGACGGACAGGACCTCCCGCATGACGCGGGGGTTGTCGAAGTTCAGGTCCGGCTGATGATGATAGAAGCGGTGCCAATAATAGGCCTTGGCTGTTTCATCCCATGTCCAGTTCGACCGTTCCGAATCAACAAAGATGATGCGGGTGCCGGCATATTTCCGGTCGTCCTCGCTCCAGACGTAGAAGTCGCGATAGATCGATCCGGGCTTCGATTGCCGAGCGCGCTGGAACCAGGGATGCTGGTCAGAGGTATGGTTCACGACCAGTTCCACGATAACGCGAATATGGCGCTCGTGCGCGGCAGCGATGAACCGCTTCACATCTGCCAACGTCCCGTAGTCGGGGTGGACGCCGCGGTAGTCGGCGATGTCATAGCCGTCATCCAGCCGAGGCGAGGGGTAAAACGGCAACAACCAGATCGTGTTGACCCCGAGCGCGGAAATGTAATCGAGGCGTTCGATCAGGCCCGCGAAATCGCCGACGCCGTCGTTGTTGGAATCGTAAAACGACTTTACGTGCAATTGATAGATGATCGCGTCCTTGAACCAGAGCGGATCCGTGACTTCCGCCTGGACGATCCGCGGACGCGGGTGGCCCACATTCATTCTAAGTCGCTCCAACCCTCGACAAGCGCCATATATGAAATGGCGTGTGGCCTGGATCGAGGCGAATGCGCTGATTTTTGCCGTACCACGTAAACTTGTCACCGTGCATCAACTCGGTGACGGCAACCGGGTCATAGTCACCCAGACCAAGCTCCCATACGGGGACTTCGATGTCGGCATCCTGTGCATGATGCGGGTCGAAGCTAACCGCGGCCAGAATCAGGTTGGAGCCACCCGGATCGCGCTTACCATACAGGATGATCTGATCGTTGTGCGCGGCGTAGAACCGGACACCCCGATGGGTTTGCAACGCCGGATTCTGGCGTCGAATCCGGTTCAGTGCCGCAATCTCGGCAACAATGTTCCCGGGCGCATGATAGTCTCTTGGACGAATCTCGTATTTCTCGGAATTCAGATACTCCTCGCGACCCGGCAGCGGCACCGACTCGCAAATCTCAAATCCGGAATAGATGCCCCATAAGCCGGACAGAGTTGCGGCCAGTGCGGCGCGGATCAGGAAGCCCGGACGGCCTGAGGTCTGCAGGAAAAACGGGTTGATATCGGGCGTATTGACGAAAAAATTCGGCCTGAAGAAGTCTGCAACAGGGGGTGAGGTTAGTTCGGTCAGGTAATCGGTGATCTCCTGCTTGGTGTTGCGCCAGGTGAAGTATGTGTACGACTGGGAGAAGCCGATCTTGGCCAACCGGTACATCAGCTTCGGGCGGGTGAAGGCTTCCGAGAGGAACAGGACATCCGGATTGCTGCTCTGAATGTCTGCAATCATCCACTGCCAGAATGGCAAGGGCTTTGTATGAGGGTTGTCCACTCGGAAGATACGGACGCCTTGATCGACCCAGAACCGGATCACGTCTCTCAGTGCGACCCAGACGGCAGGAAAAGCGGCAGATCCATAGAAATCGGGGTTGACGATGTCCTCATACTTCTTTGGTGGGTTCTCGGCGTAGCGGATGGACCCATCAGGACGCCAGCGGAACCAATCCTTGTGCTGGCTGAGCCAAGGGTGATCGGGAGCGCACTGAATGGCGAAGTCCAATGCCAGCTCAAGCCCATGTGCATGCGCCTCGCGCTGCAGCACCTGGAAATCGTCCAGCGTTCCGAGCAACGGGTTAACGGCATCATGGCCGCCTTCGCTGCTGCCGATCGCATAGGGGCTGCCGACGTCGCCTGCCTCTGCCCTCAGACTGTTGTTGCGCCCTTTGCGATTGATCCTGCCGATCGGGTGGATCGGCGGAAAATACAGGACATCAAACCCCATGGCCCGAATATCGGGCAGCCGTTCGATCACCGAACGGAATGTGCCGTGCACCTTCGGATCGTGGGTGGCTGAGCGAGGGAACAGCTCATACCAGGATGCAAATTCGGCAGCCGGACGATCGACGCGAATCGAGTTGATTGGGCTCCGGGTTGCAAAAGGCCGGGTATCAGCCTGCTGCATTGCGGCAGTGACGCTGAGGGAGAGAAGATAGTCGGCGTTTGGAGGCCGGTCGAGCAGTTCGCATAGCCGTATCCTGGCTTCGCCATCGATACGTGGCAGGGCTTCCCTGACAAGCTGGCGCCCTTCCTCGATTTCCAGTTCCACCGGCTGGCCTGCGGCCAGCTTGGCGTGCATGTCATGGACGTAAGTGCCCCACCGATCCCACCAGCCTTCGACCGCAAAATGGTAGAGTCCGATCCGATCCGGACGAAAGATGGCTTCCCACCGGTCATTTACCAGCTTCCGCATAGTGACGCGGTGCCAGGATGCCTCGTCGTCGGCCCGCCAGAGCAGATCCGCCGCCAGGACATCGTGACCATCGCCGACGACATCGGCGGCGACACCCACATCTCGGCCGATAACGGTCTTTGCCGGGAAGTTCCCGCCTGGGACGGTGGGCTGTACGTTCTCTACTGCAATGCGCGTCGTTTCCGCCCAGCTCTGCTCCAGGACGGGCGGAGAACTCATGATCTCCGAGGCGCGCCTGCAGCGGAGGAGTCGCGTCTCGCCGGGCTCCATTACCCCTACCTCGGTTGTGTCGGCGATCAGCGCCGCGCCGGCCGCAGCGGGCAACGGCGCCAGTGGCACATCAATGCCGGCTGGACGCTGTGTGTCGGTGTTGATCAAGACCAACGTTGCGCCGCGTGCATCGCGGAGATCGGCGGCATCACTGCGGAGCAGCGCCGTAATCGGCGAGTCGCAGGTGCCGATCGAGCGAAGTATCCGCGGCAGAGGCAGGCCTGCGTTCGCCCGTATGGCGCCTCGGATGTCTTCGGTCAGATCGGCCGCCGCCTCGGCGCGGACTGCATCCATATCGGCTGGGCCCGCGCGTGCCACGTCAAAGGGGCGGCGTGCCGCATATTCGAACCCCATCGGGAGGAACAGGCCAGCACCTGTGGCCATAGCGATGCCCAAGGCAAGCCGGTATGATGTGGGGATGTTGGCGTCGTGTGGCAGCCGGTGCGTCAGGCGTTGCAGGAATGACGGTTCGGGTTCCGCGAGCACCGGCGCAATCCAGGACAGTGCGGCGTGTTCCTCCAGGAACCACTCGGCGCGGCCATCCCACCAGCCGGCGGAGGAGCACGTCAGATCAAAACCGCAGCCGGCCAGATCACGAAACAGACGCCACTCCACCCCTGGGGTCCAGGCCAGCAACAAGGAGCCGGCGCAGCCTTGGCGGATTCTGCGCCACAAGGCTGCGGGTGTGTGGTTCAGAGTCAGGCATCGGAATCCGGCGATACCCAGCGAAGCGAAGCGCCGCAGCAGGCCTAACCACCACTCCGACGCGGAATCGGTGACATCCGTTCGCTCGAAACGCGGCACGGCGACGTCGACGCGATAGGGCGCATGGCGCGGGTCCGCAATATCCTGCGGGCCGGCGGCGGCGAACCAGTCCTGATGGCCCTGGTGCAGAGACGATTCGGCTACAATGCTGGCCGGAGCGATATCGAGCATGAGTTTGAGCCCGGCCTGCTCAGCGGACCGGACTGCCTGTGCCAAGCCTTGTTCTGCTGAGACGGCGGCGCCCAGTATCGGATGAAGCCGCTCGAAGGTTGCGTGGACAAAGATATCGCCGCTCGGGCCGGGCTCAAATGGCGGTGCCATGCATACATGGCTGAAGCCCATGCTGGCGATGTGATCGAACAACGCCGGCCAAGCTTCCAGCCGCCCCGCAACAAGCGGATGCAGATGATAGATGTTGATTGGCGCGGGCCGCAACGCCGCCCTATCGGGCGCGGCGGCGCTGGGCATGGCGGTCGTGGAGGTGGTCATCACGGCGTGACAACGCCCGACACTTTGCACGGGTTGCCTGAGACGGGCCTGGCATTTCCGTCGAAGTCCCTCGTGCATTCCACTGAAGTCCCGGCGCCACGCCAGGCGCGAGCAGAAGGTCGTTATTCGGCCGCGATCGCGAGGGTGCTCTGTTCGCGGCTGCTGAGGCGCTCCTGGTCGATGATGCGGATTTCACGGTAGATCGCATCGGTGATCTCACGGGGCGTCATGCCAAACCATTCCCGGTCGGAGAAGCGTCCCCGCACGCGGCTGTAGGCATCCTGAAAGACCTGGTCACTCATAGCACCTCCGGGCTTTTGCACATTTGCGCTGCGATAACTCTGAATGACATTGACGTTAAACGAATTGCTAATACAACGTAAATTTATCATCAAAACCTCATTGCCCATCAGGACCCCAGCCGATGACCCAAAGCAAGCCAGAAATTTTGCGACTGTCCGCGCAGATCGTTGCGGCACATGCCCAGCACAACAGCGTCGAAAGAGGCGCTTTGGTTCAGGCAATTCACCGCGTTTACAATACGCTACGAACGTTGTCAGACGGCCAACTACATCCTATGGTTGTGAGCGTCGAGATGGCCAGTCACCATGCACACGTTAGTGAGCATATTCACCATGGGCATGGCGGACCTGATCACAATGCATTCTTCCATCCGGAATATGGACAGACCGTCTTCGAGGACCACCTGATTTGTATGGAAGACGGCCTGACCATGAAGATGCTCAAGCGCCATCTTCTGACAGTCCACGGGATGACACCGGACGAATACCGCGCGAAATGGAAGCTGCCCGCCAATTATCCCATGGTAGCGCCGCAATATGCACGCTTACGGTCGGACCTCGCCCTGGAAAGCGGACTGGGTTTGAAGCGGCAGGATCGTCCGAAGCGTGGACGTCGCAAACGCGGAAACGGTTAGCGGATGGTCAGAAGTTTCAACGATGCCGAGGTCTGTCGTAGTCGCATCAGGTGCGCTTCTTGCCGGTTACTGATATGCGATGCATGGCTGCTGTGGTGGGTCTTGCCTTCGGGCTGGCAGCGGGCGGCTTCTTCCCGGCGCGAAGATCGCCGATTGTCGCCCGGGTCGTTATCTGATCCGGGTTCATCCGCAGCTCGATCAAAGCCGGTCGGCCACTTTCGACGGCGCGCCGGAATGCCGGAGTGAACGCCTCGGTTTCCGCCACGACCTCGCCGTGTCCGCCATACGCTTCGATCAGTTTGGCGAAGTCCGGATTGGTCAGGGCAGTGCCTGATACGCGCCAGGGATAGGCACGCTCCTGGTGCATCCGGATCGTGCCGTACATCTGGTTGTTGAAGACCAGGACAATGGGTGCCACGCTATGATGGAACGCGGTGGCAAGTTCCTGGCCGGTCATCATGAAGCCGCCGTCCCCAACCATGCTGACCACCATACGGTCCGGGAACGCAATCTTCGCACCCACTGCAGCCGGGATGCTGTATCCCATCGCGCCGTTCGTCGGCCCGATGTAGCGCTGGTTCTCACTAAAGTTCAGGAAGCGGGTCGCCCAACCGGCGAAATTGCCCGCATCCGTAGTGACAATGGCATCCGGTGCGAGCAGCCCCTCCAGCTCCCGCATGACTGTGCCGAGGTTGAGGGGGCCCGGGTAGTTGGGCACGGCTCGCTGCGCCTCACGCAGGGATCTCAACTCCTGAGTCCACTTGGTCCATGCCGGCTTCACCGGCTCCAGCCCGGCGGCGGCGAGGGCAAATGTGTTCAAATCGGATACGATCCCCAGAGCGGTGCGGAATACACGCCCGATCTCGGCGCCGTCGGGCAGGACCTGGATGATGGGTATACTGCCCGCCATGTCGAGCAGCGTGTAGCCTTGGGTGACGGCATCACCCAGCCGGCTGCCGATGGCCAGGATCAGGTCTGCCTCCTTGATCTTGGCAATCAGACCTGGATCGGACCCAACACCGAGGTCGCCGGCGAAATTGGCCAGCGTGCCGTCGTAATGCGCCTGCCTGCGGAACCCGACCGCGACGGGCAGATTATTGTCGAGCAGAAATTTCCGCAAGGCTGCTCGGCCTTCCTGTGTCCAGCAAGAGCCGCCGACGATAGCGACTGGCTTTCGTGCCTTTGCCAGCAGGCCGCGCATACGGAGAAGCATGTCAGGATCAGGGAATGCCTTGCTGACGACGGCACGCGTCAGGTCCGGCACCTCCACCCGGTCCCTCTGCATCTCCTCGGAGAGTGCGATCACCACGGGGCCGGGGCGGCCGCTGGTCGCGACGTCGACTGCGTGGGCGACGATTTCCGGTATGCGCCGAGCGTGGTCGATCTGAGTGACCCATTTTGCCAAGGGGGCAAACATCTGCCGGTAATCAACCTCTTGGAAAGCATCACGGCCAGTGTCCTCATGCGGGATCTGGCCGACAAAAAGAAGCATGGGTGTACTGTCCTGGAAGGCGATATGCACCCCGATCGACCCGTGGCAGGCACCTGGCCCACGGGTGACCATCGCGGCGGCCGGGCGGCCGGTCAACTTGCCATAGGCTTCCGCCATGTTCACCGCGCCGGCTTCAAACCGGCAGGTGACCAGCCTCAGATGTTCCCGCTGGTCGTAGAGGCCATCGAGGGTATCCAGGAAGCTTTCGCCAGGAACCTCAAAGACATGGTCGATGCCCTGGGCGATAAGCGCATCCGCCAGGATACGTCCTCCGTGGCGCGATACGTTGCGTGCCTTACGTGCTAGGCCCAGACCCATGTGGCGTTTCCCTACCGACGACTCTGCCTTGATCCGCTTACGTTAGGCGAAAGAACGCGTCGCGTCACCCGGACACCACTGCCAGGTGGACGTTCAACCACACCATTGCCATCGCCTGAGGTGCTGGCAAACTGCGGACACCGGACCACAGATGGAGTCGATGTCACTGGCGCAGGTAGCCGACCAACTCATTCAACTGCAGTTCGCAATGTTTGAAACCATCTGTGCGGAAGCAGGAGTGACAATCGAAGATCAGGCGCGGACGTTGCGCCTGCCTCCGGATGTCTGGCGGCGCTGGCGCCAGTTCCTGACCGGCGCTGGCACCCGGCCGACCGTTCCCTCTGTCAGCGATTTGCTGCTGCGCATTGGCTCAGCGTCGTTCGAGCTGACTGCCAGGGAGCCCAGAAGCGCAATTGTCTGACCGCTTTCCGCCCGCCGCTGCAGCGGGTAAAACGGCGCCCCACGTCGGGAGGGGACAATGCGAGCAATCTTTGTTCAGATCAAATGCGAGATGGGCCAGGCATACCGGGTTGCGCGGGACGCTGCCGACACGATTCCCGAGATGTCAGAGCTGTTCTCCACATCTGGCCAGTATGACTTGCTGGGCAAGTTCTATCTTGAGCCGACGCAGGATATCGGCCTGTTTGTCACCGAGAGGATTCAGACGCTGCCAGGCGTGAAGGACACCTACACGCTGATCACGTTCAATGCGTTTGGCGCCGGCGCTGGCGGATTGTGAGTTCCTGTCCCATTGCATAAATAGCGCTGTATTCGGCAGTGGTGTGCACGGCACCAGGCGAATGAGAGTCCGCAACCTGACTGACAGAGAAGGCCAGATGGGTCCGGTTACCCGCGTTGGCGTAACAGTGACATTCCTGCGCATGGATCATGCGCCACGGGTCCCGGCCCCTGCCCTCCCCGTGGGTCTCTCGGTCGTGCGTGCGGAAGCACCGACCGTCCCATTCTACCGCTATCTCTACAACACCATTGGCGCAGATTATCTGTGGTGGCTGCGCCGCACCTGCTCCGATGCCGAGTTGACGGGCCTGCTGAGCAACCGCGCGATCGGCATCTATACCTTATACGGGAAGGGGGAACCGGCCGGCTTCTTCGAGCTCGACGCGCGTACCTGGCCGGATGTGAACTTGAGCTACTTCGGCCTGATGCCGTTCATGATCGGCACTGGTGTCGGACATGCCTTCCTGCGCTGTGCCGTCGACGAAGTCTGGCGCCGGGGTGCGAAGGGCATGACAGTCAACACCTGCACGGCGGATCATCCACGGGCGTTGCCGAACTATCTGCGTGCGGGATTCACCGTCACCCGTAAAGTGCGCGAAGTCTGGTCGATTCCAGGCAACCTCAACCTGCGTATCCCGGAAAGCCTGAGGCTTTGACCAACGATCTGGCGCTTTATGTTCACTGGCCCTTCTGCCTCGCCAAGTGCCCCTACTGCGATTTCAACTCTCGTGTTCGTGATCACATCGACCAGGGTGGGTTTGCCGCCGCCATACGGCGCGAATTGGCGATCGAAGCTGACCGGATCGGGCGCCGTCGTCTGACCTCGATCTTTTTTGGCGGTGGCACGCCGAGCCTGATGGAGCCGGGTGTGGTGGCCGCGCTGCTGGAGGATGCGGCAGGGTACTTCGACCCGGCTGCCGACATAGAGATCACGTTGGAGGCCAATCCCACGAGCATCGAAGTCGGCAAATTGGGCGATTTTCGTGCGGCTGGTGTTAACCGCGTGTCGATCGGCATTCAAAGCCTGCGCGACGAGGCACTGCGCTTCCTGGGCAGGCAACATTCGGCGGCCGAGGCGACCCACGCACTGGCGCTGGCGCGGTCCCTGTTCTCCCGTGTGTCATTCGACCTCATCTATGCCCGACCTGGGCAGGATGTAGCCAGTTGGCGGTCCGAGCTTCGTGATGCGCTTGCCATCGCTACGGATCACCTCTCCTTGTATCAATTGACAGTTGAGCCGGCGACGCCGTTTGAAGCGCTGCACCGCCAGGGGCGACTCGTGCTCCCCCCGGATGATGTATCGGCCGCCTTGTATGAGGCTACCGAGGAGGAATGCGGGCGCGCCGGTTTGCTGGCCTATGAGATCTCCAATTTCGCGCGTCCCGGGCAGGAGAGCCGCCATAATCTGGCGTACTGGCAGTACCGTGACTACGCCGGGATTGGCCCGGGTGCGCACGGGCGCATTACTGTGGGCGGTGATCTGCACGCTACCCGACGCCATCGCGCACCCGAAGTCTGGGCACGCAAGGTGCACGAGACCGGGCATGCCGTTATGCAGGATGTCGTCGTGGAGGCGCCGGACCGGGCTCGGGAAGCGCTTCTGATGGGCCTGCGGCTGCGGGATGGGGTGGACCTTGCCTTTTTCCAGGTGCGCACAGGCTGCACCCTGATGCAAGTGGTGGACGAGACCGTCCTTGGCGCCTGCATTGAGGAAGGCTATCTGGAGCAGACCGAGGACCGGCTGGTCGCGACACGGGAAGGGAAGCTGCGCCTGGATGCGCTGCTGCCGCGGCTGCTGAAATAGCGCTGGCTCGGAATGGAAGCGTATTGACTGCTTACGGTTAATCTGATTGAAGCCGACCATAGGCGCGGGTGTGAGGCCGTGCCGGTCGATGGCAACACATCGGAGGAGACCGACAATGCCGTTGCAGAACGGTCAGCAGCCGCAGCGTCACTGGTTGCGCATCCTGTTCGTGCTTCCGTTCGTGGCGATGCTGTGGGTGCCATCCTACAACAGCGCCGAACCGGCGCTTTTCGGCTTTCCGTTCTTCTATTGGTACCAGCTTCTGTGGGTGGTGATCGCCGCTGGGCTTGCGGCAATCATCTACGCAGCCGAACACTGAGGAGCCGCCGTGAACTGGCCCGCCCTGATCGTCTTCGTCGCGTTGTTCGTGTTCGTCACCGTCCTAGGCTTTGCTGCCGCGCGCTGGCGGACGGGCGACCTGTCGCTGCTGCACGAATGGGGGCTGGGCGGCCGGCGTTTCGGCACATTCGTCACCTGGTTCCTGCTCGGGGGCGATCTGTATACGGCTTATACCTTTGTCGCGGTGCCGGCGCTGGTCTATGGTGCCGGCGCACTCGGGTTCTTCGCGGTACCGTACACCATCCTGATCTATCCACTGCTGTACCTGATCTTCCCTCGGCTCTGGGAGGTCGCGCACAAGCATGGGTATGTGACGTCGTCCGACGTGGTCATGGGTCGGTACGGCAACCGGTGGCTCGCGCTGGCCGTGGGCATTACCGGGCTGGTGGCGACCATGCCCTACATTGCGCTGCAACTCGTCGGCATGCAGGTGGTGATCGGAGCCATGGGGGTCGGCGGTTCCGGGCTGAGCGGTGACTGGCCGCTGGTCATCGCCTTCGTCATCCTGGCGGCGTTCACCTATACGTCGGGGTTGCGGGCGCCGGCTATGATCGCGGTGGTGAAGGACATCCTGATTTACGTGGTCGTGTTCGCGGTGACGATCTGGGTGCCACTCAAGCTGGGCGGGTTCGGCCCGATCTTCAGCGCGGTACCTCCGGCCAAGCTGACGTTGGCGGCGCCGGCGGCCGACACCTACGGCAGCTACAGCACATACGCGACCCTCGCCCTTGGGTCGGCGCTGGCGTTGTTCCTGTATCCCCACTCGCTGACGGCAATCCTCAGTAGCGCGAGTCCGGGCGCGATCCGCCGCAATGCGGCACTGCTGCCCGCCTATTCGCTGGTGCTGGGCCTGCTGGCGCTGCTCGGGTTCATGGCGGTGGCGCTGAAGGTGAATGCCGATCCGGCATTTGCCGACGGCTTCAAGCTGTATGGAAACAATTTTGCGGTGCCGGCGCTGATTCTGGCTTCGTTTCCCGACTGGTTTGCCGGCCTGGCGTTCGCTGCGATCGCGATCGGGGCGCTGGTGCCGTCGGCAATCATGTCGATCGCCTGCGCAAACATCGTCAGCCGCAACCTCTACCGCGGCTTCTTCCGGCCAAACGCGACCGATGCTCAGGAGTCTGGTGTGGCAAAGATCGCCTCGCTGGTGGTCAAGTTCGGCGCGCTGCTGTTCATCGTGTTCGTGCCGGTGCCCTTCGCCCTGCAGTTCCAGCTTCTGGGCGGGCTCTGGATCATCCAGATCCTGCCATCGGTCATCCTGGGTCTGTATATTCGGCTGCTGAATGGCTGGTCCCTGCTCGCCGGGTGGGCTGTCGGAACGGTGCTCGGGACGTGGATGGCCTCGACGACATCTTTCAAGGCCGCGATCTATACGATCACCATCGGTGGGATGAGCTTCCCCGGCTATATTGCCCTGTACTCCCTGATTGCCAACATCGTGGTCGCGGTGGTCCTGTCATTGCTGTTACGGCCATTCGTCAAGCCGGCTGTTGCGTTCGGCGGCAACTGACTGGCTTCATGCCGGCGACTGGGGGATGGCCTTCGCGGCCGCTTCCTGCTGCGCCAGCGCTGGGCGTGGCGGCTGGAGCTGGACCGAAATCGTCTGCGTCGGATTGTAGATCTGGATCCCCAGCGTCTGAAATCGCCGCTTCATGCGGCGATTGAATTCCCGCTGCACCGCCCAGCGCCCGGTGTCGGTACACACAATCTGACCGGCGATGGTGACCGACGCGCCATCCACCTTGTCCACACCCCATAGCTGGAAGTCGCTCAACATCTTCGCTGAGAGATCGGGGTCAGTCCGCATCTCCGCGACGATCTTTGACAGTTCGGCTGCGGCGCGGTCTGGGTCCTCATCATAGGGGATCGTGACATTGATCACAGCGTTGCCCAGACCGCGGTTGACGTTGGTGACGCTGGTGACAGCGCTGAACGGGATGATGTGGACCGATCCGTCGCCGGCGCGCAGCCGGATGGTGCGCACGGAGAGATTCTCCACCGTGCCTGACAGACCCGAGACGGTTACCCAGTCACCGACCTGCATGGCGTTCTCGAGCAGCAGGAAGATACCGGTGATCAGATCCTGCACCAGCTTCTGCGACCCGAACCCGATCGCCACGCCGACGATACCGGCACCTGCCAGGAGGGGCGCCACGTTGATGCCGATCTCGCTCAGGATCATCAGGGTCGCGACAATGGTGATGGTGATCAGCAAACTTGTCCGCAGCAAGGGCAATAATGTGCGAAGCCTGGCTGAGCGGGCCATCTGCGCCTCCTTCTGAAGGCGGTTCAGATGCTGCTGGAAGGCGCCATTCACAAATTCCCACACCGCGAAGGCGAAGACGATGGTGACAGTCAGCGTCCCGATCGCCGACAGCAGGCGGAGCCCGAGGGCAGTGCTGACCAGCCACAGGAAGGTGTTCAGCCCGTAAAGCTGCAGCAGGCCCAAGGCACAGAGCACATACACGAGGATGCGTAACACGGTGCTGACCAGCGGGTGGTAGGCTCGCAGCCGCTCCTGAATGCCTTGAGGAAGCCCGGTCGTTTCGCCGTTATTGACCGGACGCATGGTCCGGTCGACGACGCCCAGCAGCAAAAGGAGAAGAAGCCGAGCGCCGATGAGGACCAGGGCGGTGACGATGAAGTAGTGCAGCATGGTGGTGTAGCCGTGCGGGACCTCCACGGCCCAGACCAGCCAGCCGGCAATTAGGAAGAAAAGTGCGATCCAATGCCAGATGCGCGCGAATGTGTTGCGCAGCCTGGCGGTCCAGTCGCTGGCCCCCTCGGGGGCACGGAGCCAGCGGCGAACGGCGCGACGGTTCCGTATGACGATGACGATCAGGCAGATATGCACGATCAGACCGACAGCCTTCTGAGTCGCATCGTGCGCGATGGTCGAGAGGCCAAGCAGCAGTCCGACTTCGCCGGCAGCATAACCGACCACGACCAGCAGGATCAGACGGCGCGCCCAGTACATCATGTAATTTGCCGTCGTGTCCCCCAGGTGAAAAAGCCGCAGGGGCGCGGCGCCAGGCGAAAGCAGCATGCGGGCGACGCACAAAAAGGCGGCGCAGGCTGCATAGGCATCGATCACAGCCAGGATGATCAACCGGCTGATCGTCTGGCCGCCGATGCTGGACCCTGCCAGCAGGTGCCCGACTACCGCGATGCCCAGAACCGGTACAAGCTCCAGCAGGAGCCGCGCCAAGCCCAGAGGAACACGGCGGAGCAGAGCCCACGCGGACGGCCGTGGGCGGAGCCGTTCGGAGTCGTCGTCCTCAGCAGGGAACGTGGCGTGAACAGGATAGCGATGTCCCAGCGCCTCCAGGGTGCGGATTGGGCGCCTCATGGCGTGGCGCAGGCCCCACTCTGCAGCGAAGGCGCAAAGCACGACGACGGCCACGCGCCAGACGACATCTATCAGCAGACCGCGGGCGACCGGGTTCGTCGCCATCACCACCGCCCAGCCATATAGTAACGGCAGGCTCTGCACCGTCTCAACCGCGTTCACAGCCTGGTTACCAACACGGTTGACGAAATCTGAGGCTGATAGAAGCACCTCAGCGCCCAGGCTGTCCGGCGCCAGCGGGATCGTCACGCCTTCAACCGAGGTCGTGGCCGGCGGTTTTTCCGGCGGTCCCGCCTGCCCGGATGGGCTGCCGCCCTGGGTCTTGATGATCGCGTTCAGCGTGGCTGTGAAGGCAGCCCGCTTTGCCGGATCGTTCATAACATCCAATGCGATGCGTGCCTGGTCGGCCGAAATGGCCGGCGCCGCAGGCGATGCCGGAGCTGACGGTTTTTGCGCATGAGCGAGGGATGCGAAGGCCACAAAGCCTGCGCACAGCAGGAACAGCAGAACCCGTGTCATTGGCGCGTACGACCACACAAGCGGCGGACCGGTCAATGTAAATCCCGCCCTTGCGCGAGTCACGCCAGCGGGATACCTCCACAATCGCTCGGCGCACCCTACCTGATGGATATGCACAGTTTCCTGACATTGCTGGTCGCCCTTTGCATGTTCGCCACGTTGGGCGTTCTGATCGCCGGCCTGGTCCAGATGATGTGGTCACCCGACGGCAGACGATCGAACAAGCTTATGCAATGGCGTGTGTTGCTGCAGGGCACAGCCATCCTGTTGTTCGTTATCATGATGAGCCTGCTGCATTCCTGAGCTCGTGCAGGAGATTGGTCCTCCGGGGCAGGTTTGACACCGCGGGACACCGTTAATAAGGTCCGCCCCCTCTATTGCGGGTGCGAACAGTCGACGCCACGCATCCATGCAGTTCGCGGCACCAGCATGCCGGCGGAGCGTATGGGCCTGTGTCCACTTAACGTCCTCAGGAAACGGTACAACGTCCCATGAAGATCATAGTCCCCGTGAAGCGGGTGGTAGACTACAACGTCAAGGTCCGCGTGAAATCCGACGGGTCCGGTATCGAAACTGCCGGCGTCAAGATGTCGATGAATCCCTTCGACGAGATCGCCGTCGAGGAGGCGCTCAAGCTCAAGGAGGCCGGCAAGGCGACCGAGGTGGTCGTGGTTTCGGCGGGTGTGGCGGCGTGCCAGGAGACGATCCGCACCGCGCTCGCCATGGGCGCCGACCGCGGCATCCTGGTCGAGACCGATGCCGATCTGCAGCCGCTGGCGGTTGCGAAGCTGCTGAAGGCGATCGCCGAGAAGGAAGAGCCCAAGCTGATCATCCTGGGCAAGCAGGCGATTGATGATGACATGAGCGCGACGGGGCAGATGCTCGCCGCACTGCTGGGCTGGTCACAAGGCACGTTCGCCAGCAAGGTCGCAATTGAGGGCGATACGGCGACAGTCACACGGGAGATCGATGGCGGGCTGGAGACGGTGGCCCTGAATCTGCCCGCGGTCGTCACCACGGACCTTCGTTTGAATGAGCCGCGCTATGCCTCCCTGCCCAATATCATGAAGGCGCGGAAGAAGCCGATCGCCAACATGAAGCCGGCGGATCTGGGCGTTGATGTCACGCCGCGCCTGACGGTGCTGAAGGTAACCGAACCACCGAAGCGCAAGGCCGGCCAGAAGGTCGGATCGGTGGCCGAACTGGTGAACAAGCTGAAGACGGAAGCAAAGGTAATCTGACGATGACGAGTCTGGTTCTTCTCGAATTCGACGATTCGGGCATCAAGCAGCCGTCCCGCAGCGCCGTTGCCGCCGCGCAGGCGCTGGGGGAGGTGCACGCCCTGGTGGCAGGGGTAAATCTGGACAAGGCCAAGGCGGCCGCGGCGAAGTTGCCCGGCATCGCCAAGGTGCTGGTCGCCGAACATCCGGCGCTGGATCACCTGCTTGCCGAACCGATGGCGGCACTGCTGGTGAGCCTCGCACCCAACTACTCCCACATCATGGCGGCGACGACGGCGGTCGGGAAAAACATCCTGCCGCGGGTCGCCGCACTACTGGATGTGCAGCCGATCAGCGACATTGCCGCGGTCGTTGACGCCGATACCTTTGTGCGTCCGATCTATGCAGGCAACGGCATGGCGACGGTGAAGTCTGCGGATGCGAAGAAAGTCATCACCGTCCGCGCAGCGAGCTTCGACCCAGTTGCGGCGGAGGGCGGCAATGCGCCGACCGAAACCGTTGCAGTGGGTGAGCTGCCGGGCCTGTCCAAGTTCATCTCGGCTGAGCTCTCGAAGAGCGAGCGGCCGGAGCTGACAGCGGCACGGGTTGTGATCTCCGGCGGGCGCGGCATGCAGAGCGGCGAGAACTTCAAGCTGATCGAGCCGATCGCCGACAAGCTCGGCGCAGCCGTCGGCGCGTCGCGTGCAGCGGTGGATGCCGGCTTCGTGCCGAACGAGTACCAGGTCGGCCAGACCGGCAAGATCGTGGCACCGGAGCTTTATGTCGCTGTCGGCATCTCCGGTGCGATACAACACCTTGCAGGAATGAAGGACAGCAAGGTAATTGTTGCGATCAACAAGGATGAGGAAGCGCCCATTTTCCAGGTCGCCGATTACGGCCTGGTGGCTGATCTTTTCAACGCGTTGCCCGAGTTGGCAGCGGAACTGGAGCGCTCCTGAATGAACGTTGACGTCAAGCCTGTCGTAGGCATGGGGACCGAACCGCCCGAAATTCATTCGGTCGGTGTGATCGGTGCCGGACAAATGGGCAATGGCATCGCCCATGTGTGTGCCCTCGCGGGCTTGCCGGTCACGATCATCGATATCAAGGAAGACGCGCTCAGCAAGGCCATGGCGACCATGGCCCGCAACATGGATCGCCAGGTCAAGCGAACCCTCATTTCCTCGGATGAGCGGGATGAGGCGCTGATGCGAGTGAAGACCTCGACCGACTACGGGATGCTGGGCGAGGTCGATCTGGTGATCGAGGCGGCGACCGAGAAGGAAGAGATCAAGCGCCAGATCTTCAGGACGCTGACCCCCCATCTCAAGCCCTCCTGCCTGATCGCGTCCAACACGTCCTCGATCTCCATCACCCGGCTCGGCGCGGCGACGGACCGGGCCGAGAAGTTCATCGGCATGCACTTCATGAACCCGGTGCCGGTCATGAAGCTGGTGGAGATCATCCGCGGCATCGCCACGGATGAGCCGACATTCCAGGCGGTCAAGGTGCTAGCCGAACGGCTGGGCAAGGTCTCGGCCGTGGCCGAGGATTTCCCGGCTTTCATCGTCAACCGTATCCTGGTGCCGATGATCAATGAAGCGGTCTACGCCTTATATGAAGGTGTGGGGTCCGTCTCGGCCATCGACACCTCGATGAAGCTGGGCGCCAACCATCCGATGGGGCCGCTGGAACTGGCCGACTTCATCGGGCTTGATACCTGCCTGTCGATCATGCAGGTGCTGTACGAAGGGTTGTCGGACAGCAAATATCGCCCCTGCCCGCTTCTGGTGAAGTATGTCGAGGCCGGCTGGTATGGCCGGAAGACCGGCCGTGGCTTCTATGACTACAGCCAGGACCCGCCCCGGCCGACACGCTGATCAGCGGATTGCTTCCGGCTTTCGGCCGAATTGAGCCGAAAGCCGGTTGGATGGGAAATCAGGCCGCGGCCTGCGTCATTCGTCGCGCATAGCGGGTCAACGCGTCATCATCCGTTGGCACGATCGGTGTGAAATCGGTGTGGGCGATCCACTCCGGCCGGGTCGGCTTGCGGATGTAGTTGGAGACGGCATTCAGCGTCAGGTAAACGATCTTGCGCGGATACGGGGTGATATTGCCGGCCGATCCGTGCACCAGGTTGCCATGGAACATCAGCAGCCCGCCGGCCTTGCCGGTCGGGGCGACGATGCCGCCTTGCTCGACCAGCCTGGTGACCGTCTCCTCATCCAGGGTCCACAGCGGGTAGGACGTAGTGGTCGTGTCGTGCCCCGCGGCGAGCACGCCCTGGGTGTGGCTGCGGGGCACCAGCATCAAGGGGCCGTTGATCGGCATGACCTCATCCAGGAAGACGGCGATGTTCATCGCCCGTGGCTCCGGCATGCCGTCGTCGCGCGCCCAGGTGCCGTAGTCCTGGTGCCACTGCCAGACGTCACCGGTGAAGCTGGCCTTTGCATTGATCTTGTACTGGTGCATGTAGACCTGTTCACCGAATAACTGCTCGACGGGCCGGATCATGCGGGGATGTCGGGCCAGCAGACCATGCGCCTCATTGTATAGATAGGCGGCGAAGGCGGTCCGGGGCGCGCCGGACTTCTCCCGCCAGACCTCCGGGCGGTGCTGGCGATAGATCTCCTCGGCTTCCGAGCGGAGGATCGCGACCTCCTCGGACGTGAAGGTCTCCGGCAGGAACAGATAACCGTCCTCGTGGAACTGACGAACCTGGTCATCGGTCAACATGGATCGTTCCTCCTTCTACTCGCCCTTTGGTGGCTGAAGGTGCGGTCATGCCCCGACATTGTAAAGCCATCCCTGGTGCCGGGGGGCGGCTATCTACCGTTGGTGCCGACCCGGACCTTGGTCGCGGTCGGGCCTGCGTCGCCTTCCTCCTCCACATAGTGGACAGGATCTCCGACCTTCAGCTTCTCAAAGTCGCCATCGGTGACGCTGTCGCGATGGAAGTAGAGCTGGGTGCCAGTGTTGGTCAGGATGAAGCCGTAGTCTGCGCCAGGCTCGATCAACGCCACCTGGCCGGCCATGGCGTGAGCGGTCGGTGCCGTCCGGTCCTGGCGGTTGGCGCGCTTGTAGGCCTGGAGCTGGCGCTCCGCGGCCTCAAACGCATCTCGTACCGAGGTCCAGGCATCCGGGTGGGCGTATTTCTCCTTGGCCTTGCTGGGCTCCCGCGAAACGGCGAGATCGCGTCCCCGCAAGCTCATGACGATATGGACGTCGAATACGTTGCCGGTGCGATGGCGGTTGTGCAGCTTCTCCACGGATACGCGGCATCCGATCAGGTTGCCATACCGTTTCTCAAGCTTTTCCACCCGGGCGCGGATGTCAGCCTCCAGCGACTCGGAAGAGTCCATGTTGTGAAAAGCGATTTCCAGCGGGCGATCCATGGCATGGTCCCTATACACAAGCGGACCCACTGGGAACGGATCAAGGGGATGGCGGTTGCCCGGATGGAGGTTTGTCAGGCGGGGCTCAAGCCTCGGCCAGCACGTGCGCGTCGTGCGGTGACCAGACCAGGGTTGCCGTTTCGCCGGGTTCGGCAGGCTTGCGGTAGAAGATCTGATCCGGCACCAGGGCGAAGGCTTCATCGCCTGCGTCGGTCTTCATGGCGACGCGGACCATGGAGCCCTGGTATTCCACCGCGATGACCTGGCCGGAGACGTGCGGGCCTTCCTCGGCGAAACCCAGCCGGCACCGGTCCGCGCGGACGGCGATCGGGCCCTGGTTGTCGCGCAGCACGTTGTGGCTGCCGATGAAGCGCGCGATGAATGGGCTAAGGGGCTTTTCGAACACGTCGCGTGGGTGGGCGGCCTGGCGGATATGGCCGTGCTCCATCACCACCATCAGGTCGGCGAGGGCCATCGCCTCGTCCTGACTGTGGGTGACATGGATAAAGGTAATGCCGAGCTCCCGCTGCAGACGTTTGAGTTCTTCACGCACCTTAATGCGGAGGAAGGGGTCGAGGGCCGATAGTGGTTCGTCCAGCAGGAGCACTTTGGGCTGGGTAATCAGGGCACGGACCAGGGCAATGCGCTGCTGCTGGCCGCCGGAGAGCTGCGCGGGCAGCCGGTCGGCGAAGGATTCCATGTGGACAAGGGCGAGAAACTCGCGCGCCTTCCGGTGCCGCTCCTGCTTGCCGATGCCGCGCATCTTCAGGCTGAAGGCGACGTTGTCGAGGCAGGACATGTGCGGGAACAGTGCATAGCTTTGAAACATCATGGCTGTGCCGCGCTTCACCGGCGGCAGGTCGGAGACATTCTCGCCATGGATCAGGATGTCGCCTTCAGTGATGGCTTCATGCCCGGCGATCATGCGCAGCGTGGTGGTCTTGCCGCAGCCGCTGGGGCCGAGCAGGCAGCAGTAGGTGGCGCGCGGGATACGGAGCGAGATGCCGTCCACTGCCAGCGTGCCGCTGTAGCGCTTAGTGACCGAGATCAGCTCAACGTCGAATCGGTTGTCCATTATCCAGCCTCTACGGTCGTTCTGCCTCGCCGGCGCTGCATCCGCATCACCACGACCAGCGAGACGACAATGATCAGGAAGGAGGCGCCCGTGGTCAGGGTGCCGATGGCGAACAGGGTCGGCGAGGTGGCCGAGGAGATCAGGGCATAGATCTCCAGCGGCAGGGTGTTCTTCGGGCCGATTGTCAGCGTGGTTCGGGCATACTCGTCATAGGACAGGGTGAAGGCACCCATGGCGATGCCGATGATGCCGGGCATCAGGATGGGAAGGGTCACGTGGCGCAGGCGCTGCCATGGGCTGGCGCCGAGGTCGATGGCCGCTTCCTCCCACGCACGATTGAAGCGGTTCACCACGGCGAACATGGCGAACAGGCCGAACGGCAGGGTCCAAGTAAGCTGGGCGCCGAGCGCTGAGGTGAACAAGCTTGGCTGCCATCCCAGGAACTGAAAGCCAAGGCCGATACCGAAGCCGACCAGCAGGCTGGGCATGACCAGGCTGGCGACCGCCAGGTAGAAGATGACGCCCGAGCCGGGGAAGCGGCGGCGGAAGCCGAGGCCGCCGGCGACGGCGAAGATTACAGTCAGGGTGCTGACGACGGCCGCCACCTCGATCGAGCGGCCGAAGGAGGCGGGGATGTTGGCCATCTGGCCAGGCTGGAAGATCTGGCGGAACCAGGTCAATGAGGTGCCGACCATTGGGAAGGTCACGCCGCCGTTCTCGCCCTGGAAGGACAGGACGTAGATCACCAGCATCGGGCCATACAGGAATAGGATGAACGCGCTGAACAGGGTGGCCAGCGCGTAGAACGTCCAGGGGCGCTTTTCGCTGAGTAGTGGCCTCATTTCACCAGTTCCTTGCGGACGTCCACGATCCGCATCATGACGGCGACCATCATGGCGACGAAGATCACCAGCACCATGGCGTTGGCCGAGGCCGGCGGATACTGCATGGCCTGAATTTCGGTCGAGAGCATCGAGACGATCGAGGCGCTTTGCCCGCCGCTCATTTGCTTGACGACGAAATAGTCGCCCATGACCTGGGTGAAGACGAGAATGGAGCCCAACGTGATCCCGGTCTTTGCCAGCGGGATGACGACCTGCGTCATGGTCTGGCAGCGACTTGCCCCGGCATCGCGCGCGGCCTCGATCAGCGCAGGGTCGATCTTGGAGAGCGAGTTCGCGATCGGCCCCACCATCAGCAGGGTGAACAGGTGGACATAAGTGATGATGACCGCGAAGTCCGAGAACAGCAGGAAGTCGAGAGGATGCGAGGTGAGGCCGAGGCCCATCAGTATCTGGTTGAAGGCGCCGTTGCGGCCCAGGAAGGGGATCCAGGCGATGGTGCGGATGATGCCGGAGGTCCAGAACGGGATGGCACACAGCAGGAACAGCACCGTGCGGATCGCCGCGTTCCGGACGTGGAAGATCAGGAAGTAGGCGATGTTGAAGCCGAGGAAGAGCGTGATCGCCCAGACGATGAACGCGAACTTCAGCGAGCTGCCATAGACCCGCCAGGTCGCTGGCGTGGTGAGCAGGTCGCGGTAGTTGTCGAGAATGAATGCGGGATAGATGCCGACCCGGTCATAGTCGAAGAAGCTGACGACCAGGAACAGCACGGTCGGCACGGCGAACAGGACGACCAGGATCAATGCCAGTGGGCTGATCTGTAGCCACGACATCAGCCAGTCAGGGCGCTTCCGGCACACCCGTTCGCGGGTTCCTGCCGCGGATCTTCCGAACGGCAGGATAGAACTCAAGCTGAGGCTGGTCATGCGGCCTGCTTGATTTCGTTCCGGCAGCGCATAAGCGGCAGGATACGGGTGCCGAACTGCTCCATGCCGATCACGAAATCGTCGAAGGTCATCATGATGCCGCGGACGCCGGGGACCTTGGACAGCTCATCCAGCATGCGGGCGATCTTGGCGTAGGACCCGACCAGGACGCCCTGGTTGGTGGGCAGCTTGTCGATCCCCAGTGTCGCGCGTTTGTGCGCCTGGGAATACGGGTCGGGGTTCGGGTCATCCGAGGCTTGGGCATCACGATGGGCGATCGCTTCCAGGTCAATGCCGGCCTTGTAGTGTTCCCACTTCGCTTCCGCGGCGGCGTCGGTTTCATCCGCGATGATCATCTGTAGAACCAGGGCGCCGCAATCGCGTCCGGTCTCCTCGGTCGCCGTCACCAGACGCGCGACACTTGGCGCCAGCTTGGT
The DNA here is from genome assembly GCA_035640755.1 of Rhodopila sp. Classification (GTDB taxonomy): domain Bacteria; phylum Pseudomonadota; class Alphaproteobacteria; order Acetobacterales; family Acetobacteraceae; genus Rhodopila. The sequence goes on along the minus strand of DASQVN010000108.1, from coordinate 22,125 downwards.
CGGTTCGTTGACCCCGCCGCTGCCGCAGAAATTGTAGTCTGCGTATTGGGCGGCGAATCGTGTGCCGGCTTCGGACTGCGCGGCGCAGATGATCGGGATGTTTGCCGATGGCATGGGCAAGCAGCGGCAGTCGTCCATCTGGAAGAAGTCTCCCCTGAAGTCGGACCGGCCGGCGGCCCAGAGTTCCTTCATGATGGTGACGTATTCGGCGCAGTACTCGTAGCGGCGCTTGTAGTGCTCGCTGCCCGGCCAGATGCCCATCTGCGTGTATTCGCGCCGCTGCCAACCGGAGATGATGTTGACGCCGAACCGCCCGTGCGAGATCGAATCGATCGTCACCGCCATCCGCGCGGTGATCGGCGGCGGCATTGTCAGCACGGCGCAGGTCGCGAACAGCTTGATCCGGGTCGTGGTCGCGGCGAGGCCTGCCATCAGCGTGAAGGATTCCAGGTTGTAGTCCCAGAACTGCGACGGCCCGCCGAAGCCGTGCAGCTTGATCATGGACAGGGCGAAGTCGAAGCCGAAGCGCTCGGCCTTGTCGACGATCGTCTTGTTCAGGTCGTAGGTCGGCTTGTATTGCGGCGATGTGGTGGAGATCAGCCAGCCATTGTTCCCGATGGGAATGAAGACGCCAAGCTGCATGATGTTCTTCCCTGATCAGGAGGTGATGAATTCGTTCCAGCGGCGGGTCAGGTAGCGGTCTTCGTCCATGACAGAGTTCCAGACCGCGATGTTGCCGAGCCGCGTCCAGATGTCGCCGCCGTCGCGGACGTTGCCGGCCTTTTCCATTAGCTTGCCGAATGGGCTCAGAATGTCGGTCTGGGCCGGCTTGCCGCCGAACCAGTAATCCCACTCGGCTTGCGACAGGTATTTCTTGGTGTTTTCTGGCTGGGCCGAATAGTAGCCCTGGCGGGCGATGAAGGCGCCTTCGAACCCGCCGGTGTACCAGTTGAGGTATTCATAGAAGCAGTCGAGCTTCAGGCCCGACACATGCTTCATGACGCCCATCGTATAGGCCCAGCCCCGGTAACCCTCCTTCAGCGGTTGGAAGGTACAGGGAATGCCGCGGGAACGCACGGCGGCGACGGCAGGGGACCACATGGACTGGATCACCGTCTCACCCGCGGCCATCAGGTTCACGGATTGATCAAAGGACGTCCAGAACGATCGGAACTGGCCGGATCGCTTGACCTCCAGCATTGTGTTGATGGTCTTGTCGATTTCGGCCCGGGTCATGTCGCCCTTGTTGCCGTATTTGACGTCGCCACGGGCCTCCATCGCCATGGCGACGTCGATGATGCCGATGGTGGGGTTGTCCTGCAGCGCGGCCTTGCCCTTGAAATCGGGGCTCAGCAGGTCGGCCCAGCTATCGACCTTGCGGCCAACCAAGTCGGGACGGATGCCAAGTGTGTCGCCGTTGATGACTGTGGGAATGGCGGTAACGTAGTCTGTGGGCGTGCCGGCGGTGACCTTCTGGCCGTCGGGGCCGGCGGCGTACAGCACCATCATGGGCGTGATGCCCTGGGCGGGGGCCTTGCGGCCGTCGGGATACTCGCCTTTCGTCAGCAGCGGGATAGTTTTGTCCCAGTACTTGAATTTGGACAGCGGGATCGCCTGCAGCACGTTCCGGCCTGTCAGGTAGCGCAAGTACACAAGGCTAACGTCGGCGCAGTCGATCGCGTTGGACTGTGAGAGGAAGCGGTTGAGCAGATCCGCATTCTCCGACGCCTGCATCTGTACCGTGAAACCCAGATCCTTCGTCGCCTGCTCGGCGACGGCCGGAATTGCGGTCACCGGCGGGCCGGCATGATGGAGGACCACATCCTTTATGTTCTGCGCCCAGATTGTTGGAAAGCCGGTGATCGCGCCTGACCCAGTAAGGGTTCCGGCGACGGCGGCCGCGCCTTTGATCAGATGTCTGCGTGAGAGCCCGTTACCGCTGCCTAGAGTCATGCTGGTGGTCCCGTCGTAGTGGCGACATGTCGGGACAATACGGCAGGGATTTATTCGCTGCAATGCAGCACAGGCGCTGATTGATGGCAAATAGTGCAGATTGCGCTTCGTGCCGATGATTATATAATCAAATACACGCAAAATAGGCATGTCGTGCCTAAACTGCCATCATTTCTGGTTGGAGTGCCTCAGCGTTCGAATGGCGTCGAGACCTCGGTCCGGGCCAACGTGCTTGCCAGATCACCTCGGTCCAACGAGGAGGAGACAGCATCATGACGGTCCCGATCGCAGGCGGCAGCACTTCCCGGCTCACTCCTGCGCTCAGCCTGGACCAGGTCGGCGCCGCATGCCGTGCGTTTGAAACCGTCGTGCGGCCTCAGGCCCTGGGTGTCGGATGTAATCTGCTGCCGGATGTGGTGCGGGAGCTTGTGGAACTCGGGCTACGCCCTCCGCTTGGCGGAATCGGCGATTGAAACGGCCGAACCGGCGTATTTCAGCAAGCGGGGGGCCAGCGCATCTGGGCCGTGCCGCGGGGAGATGGCGGCCGGGTATTACTGGCCGCAATTCTCGATCGATAGCGGCGAGCCGGACCTGATCCTGCTGGAGGTCGCCTATGCACGGCAGTCTCCCGCGCGTATCCACGCAGGTCATCATCTGGTGGCCTGGGATGCGAAGGAGGCCGGTGCGCGCGCCCACTTCACCGTTTGCCGCGATGGCCGCCCGTGCGGATGATGCCGGGGCAGTCTGCTGATCGGCGCCGACGGCATCCTTTCGATCGTTCGCCAGAGCTTTTATCCGATGAAGGGCCGCCGATCTGGAACGGCGCCATTCCGTGGCGGGGCACGAGTTTCAGAAATTCGTGCCTATCCGATCTCATGTCCGGACGCGGGTCGGGGCGAGGCATGACAAGAGGCCATGATCAAAGGGATCGCCGAACGCAAGCTCCGCCCCGGCCATGCCTGGCGGCGGGAGGACTGGAACCGGCTGGCAGTCCGAATGACTTCCTGCCGGCCTTCACCGATTGGCGGTTCGATTGGCTGGACGTGCCGGCGCTGATCCGCGCGGCCGGCCGGTGCTTCGAATTTCCCGTGGTTGACCACAGCCCGCTGGAGCGATGGAGATTTCAACGCCTGACACTGCTGGGCGATGTGGCGCACCCGATGTACCCGCTCGGCTCGAACGGCGCCTCCCAGGGCATCCTGGATGCGCGTGTTCTGGCGCGGGAGATCGAGCGTCTCGACACGACTCCGGAAGCGCTGCAGGCCGATGAAGCCGAGCGCCGGCCGGCGACGGCGCGGATCGTCCTGGCGAACTGGGCAACGGCCCCTCGCAGGCGATGCAGCTTGTCGCGGAGTGCGCACTCCGGGCTTTGTCCGCATCGCGGACGTGCTGACGCAACAGGAGTTGGCCGATTCCGCAGCCCGCAATAAGCAGGTCGCCGGGCTTGACTGGACTCGCAGGCCGACCGTGCGCCGATCATTGGTTGACGTCGCGGCTACGGGCGGTCACGCCGGCCCAACCTCCAGCACCCTAATAGGTGAGGTGAAGTTGGCGCGGCCCAGGTCCTGCTGCTCTCCGAAGCGCCATAGCCGCCGACTGCTTTGCGCACCCACATTGGATCCAAGGTTCATAACGGTCTCCTCCCGGCCGGGATGATGACACGGCTTCCGGTCTGTCGCATCCTTGCCTTGGCCTTTGATCAGAGGAGGAAACGCAATGGGCATGTTGGATGGGAAAGTCGCCGTCGTGACGGGCGCGGGCAACGGCATTGGCAGGGCGACGGCGCTGACCATCGCGGCGAATGGCGGCCAGGTGGTCGTGAACGACATCGGCGCGACGGTCACAGGCGAAGGCCAGGATGCCGGTCCGGCGCAGCGCGTCGTGCAGGAGATCGAACAGGCCCATGGCAAGGGGCGCGCCGTCGCCAACACCGGCAGCGTGGCGAGCTGGGAAGACGCCCAGAAGATGGTTCAGGACGCGATCGACAATTTCGGCCGCATCGACATGGTGGTGAACAATGCCGGCATCCTGCGCGACCGCATGTTCCACTACATGTCGGTTGAGGAATGGGACGCCGTCATCAAGGTGCACCTTTACGGCGCGTTCTATGTCTCCCGCGCCGCCATCCCGCATTTCCGAAAGCAGGAGAGCGGCAGCCTGGTGCACATGACCTCGACCTCCGGCCTGATCGGCAGCGTGGGGCAGGTGAACTACGGCGCGGCCAAGCTGGGGATTGCCGGCCTGTCGCGGAACATTGCGATGGACATGCAGCGCTATCACGTGCGTTCCAACTGTATCGGGCCGCACGCGTTCAGCCGCATGATCGAGACGGTACCCGGCCAGACAGAGGAGCAGCTCAAGGCGCGTGCCGAAAAGACCCGGCCGGACCACATCGCGCAACTGATTGCCTTCCTGGGCACGGATGCGGCGGCCGGCATTTCAGGCCAGATCCTCGGCGTCCGCGGAAATGAGATCTATTTGTACAACCAGCCGCGGCCGATCCGCATCATGGCGCGCCCTGATGGCTGGACGCCCGAGAAGCTGGCCGAGATGTGGTTGCCCGCTGTGAAGAACCACTTCACGCCGCTGGAGCGGACGCGCGACGTGTACATGTGGGACCCGATCTGATCCATCCGGCCGCGGGGCGGCAATGGCTGCCCCGAGCATCCCGGCGCCAGCACTGGCGTCGTCAGATACAGCCGTCAGGGACTTTCTGAATGTCATCCAGTCTTCGCGGCGCAGACATCGTGGTCCGCACGCTTCAGCTCGCCGGCCACACAGACATCTTTACGCTGTCTGGCAACCACATCATGTCGCTGTTCGATGCCGCGCTGGGTACCGGACTCAAACTGATGCACGTCCGGCACGAGGCGGCCACGGTACATATGGCCGATGCGTATGGACGCCTGACGGGGCGCCCCGGCATTGCCTGGGTCACCGGCGGGCCTGGCCACGCGAACGCCGTGGGGGCGCTGTTCACGGCGCTCGGACAGGAGACGCCCATGGTGCTGATGTCCGGCCATACAGAAACCGATCAGCTCGGCCGTGGCGGATTTCAGGAGCTGCGTCAGGTCGCCATGGCCGAGCCAGTGACGAAGGCTGCATGGATGGCCACGAGTACGGCCCGCCTGGGTCTGGAGGTGGCGAACGCAATACGGACGGCAACTGCCGGCAGGCCCGGACCGGTGCATTTGAGTCTGCCATCTGATGTGCTGGATGCAATGGTGCCCGAAGAGGCCGTGGTCTGGCCCACGCACGCGGACTTCCTGGCGACGCGTATTGCACTCTCGGATGTTGTAGCGGATGCTGTCGTTGCATTGCTGAATGGGGCCAAGCGTCCACTGATCATTGGCGCGCCGGTGTTGGCCTCGCGGACAGGACGCGATCTGTTGCGCCGGCTCGAGACAGAGTTCTCGATTCCGGCGTGCATCAGCGAGGGGCCCCGCAGCTTCAACGATGCGAGTCTTGGCGCCTATGCGGATGTGGTACGCCAAGCGGATCTGGTGTTGCTGCTGGGGAAGGCGCTGGATTTCACGTTGAAGTTTGGCGGTGCTCCGTTTGCGCCGGAGTGCCGTTTCGTTGCCATCGATCCCGATGGCGCCATCCTTGACCGTGCGGTCCGGTTCAAGGGGAATGCTCTGGCATTGGGCTGTGTAGCCGACACATATCCGGCTGCCGAAGCCCTGTTGAGCCGTGGGCGTGGCCGTGTGCATGGCGATCTGGGCTGGTTGGCGGATGCGCGCTCCTGTTTCGATGATCGTCCGGCGGAATGGGCGCATCTGAGATCCAGCACCGAAGGACTGCTGCATCCCGCACAGGTGTTCCTGACCTTGCAGCGCTTCATCGACCAGGACCCGGATACCGTGCTGATCTGCGATGGTGGGGAGTTCGCGCAGTGGGGGCAGAGCATCCTTCGCAACGACCGGCGTATGATCAACGGTGTCGCGGGCTCCATCGGGTCTTCCCTGCCCATGGCAGCGGGCGCGCGCGTTGTGGAGCGCAAGGCGCCGGTGTTCGCCGTGATGGGCGACGGCACGTTCGGGTTCCACATGTCGGAAATCGAAACGGCTGTCCGCCTGGGCTTGCCTTATGTCGTGATCGTCGGAACGGACAGCCGCTGGAATGCTGAATACAACCTCCAGGTTCGGGACTACGGCGCGAACCGCGCGCACGGCTGCGAGCTGAACCCGACCCGCTATGATCTGGTCGCGGCGGCCCTTGGTGGGCACGGCGAACTGGTGACGCGCATCGAGGAGCTGCCAGACGCGATTGCGCGGTCGCTGGCCAGCGGCAAGCCGGCGGCCGTCAATGTGATGATCGAGAGCACGCCCTCACCGGTGATCCGGCGATGACGTGCTGCCGCTTCACCAGCCGGCGCGCACCAGGCCGCCATCGATCGCGATACACTGGCCAGTGACGTAGTCGGACAGGTCGGTCGTCAGGAACTCGACCACCTTGGCGCAGTCTTCAACCGAGCCGAGGCGGCGCAGTGCCACTTTCTCGGTCCGATCGGTGTTGGCGTCGGCGCTGGCCGGCATGACGCTCGCGACGATCCGGCCGGTGGTAATCGTGCCGGGTGCGATGCAGTTCACGGTGATGCCGTACGGCCCGAGTTCCTGCGCCAGGTAGCGGATGTAGTGCAGGATGGCAGCCTTGGCGGCGCCGTAATGGGCGTAGCCTCCGTCAACCGAAGGGCTGAGGGCGGCGACCGAGCTGACGGTCACGACCTTGCCGCTTCGTTGGGTCTTCATGACCGGCGCCACGGCATTCACGCAGTAAACCGTGCCGTAGTAGTTCATCTCGGTAACCAGGTGCAGCAGCGCGGGGTCGAGTGTGCTGGCTTTCGTATCGATCGGGCGGCCGCGGCCGCCGCCCGCGTTGCAGACCAGGATGTCGATGCGGCCCCATTTGTCGATCACCTGCCGGACCATGGATTGTACCGCGTTCTCGTCCCGCACGTCCGTTTCAATGCCGATGGCTTCGGTGATCGCGTTGATCTCGTCCACCGTGCTGTCGGCGGTCATGGCCTTCGCCTCGGCCTCGAACTCCTGGTACGATCTCAGATTGATGTCGGTCACCGCAACCTTGGCGCCGAGGCCTGCGAGGCGGAGCGCGTAGGCCCTGCCCAGGCCGCGGCCTGCGCCGGTGACGATGGCAATCCTTCCGTCGAGTTTGCCCATGGCCGTTTCCCCCGATTTCGTCGGACCGGCTTACCACCGGTGATGCGCCCTGTTGAGTCGCGCCGGCGCAGACGTTGCAGGCAAAGGCTACTGGTGGGTATCCTATTGGCCGAAACGTCCGAACACCGAATGAAAATGGCCGCCAGACATGATCCCATCCGTTCGAGTTGATGAAGCCTCGGGTCTGAAGCTGTTCCACACGCGCGCTGCCAAGGCGACCGAGCGGATTGCCGGCAAGGGCTATTCGCCGGTTGCCGACGTGGCGCTGAAGACGCTTCCGCCACCGCCGCCGGGCGCCGTGTTCAATGCCGACGAACAGGCGAAATATCGGCAGTTCAAAGAGGCCAGGAGCGGGGCCGCGGATTACATCGCCCTGGAGGGCGAGTTCGCAAAATATCTGGAGGATGTCTATTCGGCGCCGCCTGTGCAGCGCGAGCCGCTGGATGATCAATGCGAAATCCTGGTGATCGGTGCCGGGTTCGCCGCCCTGCTGCTCTGGTACAAGCTGCGGGAGGCCGGCTTCCTCGACGTTCGGTTCTGTGAAAAGGGCGGGGATGTTGGCGGCACCTGGTATTGGAACCGCTATCCCGGCATCGCCTGCGACGTGGAGTCCTACAGCTACATGCCCCTGCTGGAGGAGACGGGCTATTTCCCGACCATGAAGTTCGCCTCGGGCTTCGAAATCCTTGAATATTGCCAGGGCATCGCCGAGCGGTACGGGTTCTACGACCGGTGCCTGTTCCATACCACTGTCGAACGGACGGAGTGGAACGAAGCAACCGGCCGCTGGACGGTCCATACGGATCGCGGCGATCGGATGAGCGCACGTTTTGTCGTGTTGGCGAACGGCATCCTGACGACGCCGAAGCTGGCACGGATCGAGGGCATGGAGACGTTCGCCGGCGATGCATTCCATACGTCGCGCTGGAACTACAATATCGACCTGACCGGCAAGCGGGTCGGCATCGTCGGTACGGGCGCGACCGCGGTGCAGGTGGTTCCGGAGATCGCCAAGGTGGCCGGGGAGCTGTACGTCTTTCAGCGGACCCCATCGACGATCGATGTGCGAGACCAGCGCGCGACGACCCAGCAGGAGATCGAGGCATGGTCGAAGGAGCCCGGCTGGGCACGGGCGCGACGCGAGAGGCTGGCGAGGATATCCTCCGGGCGCACCGCGCTGCAGGCCAACGACGACTATCTTTCAGGCAAGATTGCCGATTTCAAGCCGCGGCGGCACCATGAACGGGAATTGTCGCCGGAAGAACTGATCCACAAGCAGCTCAATTCCAACTTCCGGATCATGGAGCAGATCCGCGCCCGGGTGGATGCAGTGGTCAAGGACCCAAAGACAGCGGCCGCGCTGAAACCCTACTATCCGTATGGTTGCAAGCGCCCGACGTTCCACGACGAGTATCTGCCGACATTCAACCTGCCGCATGTGAAGCTGGTCGACACTGCGCCGCTTGGCGTCCGGAGGATCAATCCGGGCGGGGTAGTGCACGACGGCGTGGAGTATCCGCTGGATGTGCTGATCTACGCGACCGGGTTCCAGTGGATGGCGACGGCGAGTTTCAACATGATCACGGGCCGTAACGGCCAGACCCTGCGGGAGAAGTGGACATCGGAGGGGGTACGAACGTTCCTCGGCCTGCACAGCCACGGTTTTCCCAACCTGTTCATCATGTCGGGCCCTCAGGGCGGCGGTGGACAGTTCAACTTCATGCGTGGCATCGAGGCTCATACCGATTACGTCGTCTGGATGCTGCAGACGCTGCAGAAACGGGGCGCCAATGTTGTTGACGTCAGAAAGGCGCCAGAGGCGGCCTATGCGCAGCACTGCCGCGAGGCCGATATCCTGACCAGCCCGTTACGTGATTGCCTGTCGTACTACAATGGTGATGGCACGGCGGAACCCGGCAGCCTTGCCTACTATGGCGGCCCGGAAAAATGGCACGAGCTCCGCACGGCGGCCCAGGACTCGCTGACGCCATATGTTTTCGAGGTAGTGGCGGACGCATAGGCGAACATCCGCCGATGCGAACCCGCCGTCCGGATCAACCAGACTTGTGGAACGGGGGGAAATCGTGACCCAGACCGTCGGCCGCCGAACAGTGCTCGGCATGGGACTTGGTGCCGGCGTGGGCGTGGCGTTGCCGCGCCGCGCTCGGGCGGCAGACCAGCCGATCCGTATCGGCGTGCTGACCGACATGACCGGGACATATGCCGCGATCACAGGCAAGGGTTCGGTACTAGGCGCACAGCTTGCGATCGAGGACTTCGCCAAGGCTCATCCCGATATCAAGGTGGAGCTGCTGTCGGCCGACATGCTGCTGAAGCCGGACGTAGCGCTGTCGATCGCCGGCGACTGGTTCGACAACCAAGGTGTGGACCTGCTGACCGACCTGCCTCTCTCCTCGGCCGCCATCGCTGTCGGCGAGCTGGCGAAGGCGAAGGACAAGCTGGCCATCTACAGTGGCGCTGCGTCCTCCATCCTGACCGGTGAGCGGTGCGGTCCGAATCATCTGCATTGGTCCTATGACACCTGGGCGGTGCCGCATGCCATCGTGGAGAGCGCGGTGAGGCAAGGCGGCTCGACGTGGTATTTCATTACCGCCGACTACGCTTTCGGCCAGCAGCTTGAACGCGACTCGACGTCATTTGTCGACAACGCGGGCGGCAAGGTGCTGGGCTCCGCGCGGTATCCGTTTCCGGGGACGACGGATTTCTCATCCTTCCTGCTGTCGGCGAAGGCGAGCGGGGCAAAGGTGATCGGACTCGCCAATGGCGGGGTCGATGCGGTGAACTGCGTCAAGCAGGCGGCTGAGTTCGGCATCATGGCTGGCGGCCAGCAGGTCGTTGGAGTCGGCATGCTGCTGAACGACATTCTCAGTATCGGCCTGAAGGCGGCGCAAGGGGTGCGGCTGGCGGAGCCCTACTACTGGGACCTGAATGACGGCACACGCGCATTTGGCCGCCGCTTCCAGGCGCGGAGCCTGGGGAATGCGATGCCGAACTCGGCGCAGGCCGGCCAGTATTCCCTGGTCACGCATTACCTGAAGGCGGTGGCGGCGATGGGTCCCGAAAAGGCGAAGGCCAGCGGGCGCGCCGTCATCGCCCAGATGCGTACCATCCCGGTCGAGGACGTAATCTTCGGCAAGAGCACGATCCGCGAGGACGGGCGGGTGATCCATAACATGTATCTGTTCGAGGCAAAGTCGCCGGATCAGTCGAAGGAAACGTGGGATTTGGTGCAATTGAAGGACACCATTCCCGCGGAACGCGCATTTCGCCCGATCTCCGAAGGGCATTGTCCAATGATCCGCTCTTGACCGACGCCCGATGCGGTTCACGTCGCCGATTGCGGAGCGGTGAGTCCCAGCTCCGCCCGTTTCTTCTTCGACAGGCCCTGGGAGACAATGAAGTGCGATTGACGAAGATACTCCTGCAGTTCGCTGTCGGACAGCCCAGGTTGTGCGAAGTGCTGAATCCACTTCATGCCGCGCGACGCGAGATAAGGTGCCGGACGCAGGCCGGGATGCTCCTTGAGGATTTCATAGGCAACGCCGCTGACCTTGAAGGTAAAAGTCGACTCGCCATTCCGAGAGCCGCCAATGGCGAAGACCTTGCCGCCAACTTTCCAGACGTGTGATCCGCCCCACTGGACGACATGGGTGGTCGCGGGGAGCGTCCGGCAGAACGCGTTGAATTGCTCATGGGTCATGTCGCCTCATCCGCTTTCCTCTGGGCCGCTGGCTGTGTCAGCCCGAGCCCTTCGAGGCAGCCGCCCCTTGAGCGAGGACAGGAGTTCCGCGGCGCTGATCGGCCTGTGCACCACGTCTGAAACGCCGGCATCGGTCAGCGCATCAGCGCTCAGGAATTCCAAATAGGGTGCGGCGAGCACGATCGGCACGGATGGCTCATGGCCGCGCAAGGCCGCGGACAGACGCAGCGTTTCCGCGGTCGAGCCAATATAACCAATAATCACTGCGTCGAAACGACCAGGGTCCGTCCGGTATGCCTGCTCGGCGTCGCCGGCCTGCTGAAAGCCGACCGGCTCGAAACCGAGGGCCGCCAGCAGTTCCTCATCGTGCAGTCGACGCGCGGAATCATGCTCAACCAGCAGGATTGTCTCACCATTCCCGGGCTGCTGAACTTGGGGTTCGTCGCGCATGGCGGGAGCATCGAGGAAGGTCGGCAGCCAGACCTCAATCGTGGTACCGACCCCAACGGTACTTTGTACCTGCAGCGCGCCCCGGTGTTCGGCTACGATCTCACGCACCGTGGCCAGCCCCAACCCGATGCCGGTGCCCCGGGTCGTGAAGAAAGGCTCAAACATGCGGTCGAGCGTGGCGCGCTCGATCCCGTGGCCACGATCCGCGACGGCAATGCAGACATAGTGCCCAGGATGGAGCGTTCCGTGGCTGAGGGGCCGTTCCGCGGTCACCTGTTTCTCTGCAACATCCAGCGTGATGACGCCAGCGTTTGCCATGGCCTGGGCAGCATTGGTGCACAGATTCAGAATCACCTGCTGCAACTGTGCGGGTCTGCCGAACAACGCCACCTTGGGAGAAGTGGTGATCTCCAGTGTGACCGCGCGAGGCAATGAGGCTGACAGAAACGAGACGGACTCCGATATCAGCGTCTGCAGGCAGATGCGCTGCGGTGGGGCATCGTGCGGACGCGCCAGCGTCAGGACCTGGTCAACGACTTCGCGCGCGCGCTCGCCGGCGGTGCGGATCTCCTGCAGGATTTCGGCATACCGGGCGATGTCTAGGTCCGCCTCCTCGGCAATTTCGGTGTAGCCCAGAATCGCGCCCAGGATGTTGTTGAAGTTGTGCGTGATGCCGCCAGTCAGTGCTCCAACGGTTTCCAGCCTCCGCGCCTGTTGCAGCCGCACTTCCAGGCGCATGCGTTCCTGTTCGATCGCCCGGCGGGTCAGTGCGTTCACGATTGCGTCCAGTCCCATCGGCAGAAGACCGAGCTCGCCGCCTGCCGTGATCCGGCAGGGATGGGTGACCGAGTCGAACCCCAGAAGAAGCGGGCTGTCATCTTTGGCCGCGCGGAGAACGCATGCCCAGCCCTGCAGCCGGGCGACAAGAAGGGCTGCGCGGTCTTCGGCCGAACGCACACGGTCGGTGCGCGGGATCTGCAGGACGCCGTCCCGTTTGTCGGCGCCGAAGCCCCTGGCCAGCGACGGTGCACGGTCCGGCCAATCGGGCGGGAACGCAGCGCCTGGCGCGGACCACGTGAAGGCGAACCCAGTTCCCAGGAAATAAGCGCGTTCTGCACCTACGCAGCGCGCCATGGCGGCGAGTGCCTGGACGACTACGTCGGGTAGGTCCTGCGGGCCGGCTCTGATGAGGCGCACTGAGGCATCGGCGATGACCAATTCGAACGCCGCGCGGCGGCGGGTCGCACGCGCCCGCTCCTGAAGCTGGGCGCCAAGATAGGTGAGCAGCAGGACCAGCAGGAGCGATGTGGCATAGAGGGCAGTCCTGGACCGCCGGGCGGCGGCACGCGACGCGGCCTGGCGTTTCAGCGCCACCGCCCGAAACATGGCCTGATCCCGCCGCAAGGAGCCGGCGAAGAGCGCCGAGATTGTCTGGTCGGCCTGCGGCAGTAGATCCGACAGCAGGCGTCCGTGCGCCAACAATGCGAGCACGGGCTGGCCGAGGCCTGGCCGGCCGGCAAGCTGATCGAGCGCATCCCGCACAGCCTGCCTGCTTTCGACCGAGGTGTTCAGGGTCAACCGCAACATTGCCGATGCAAGTGCGCTGAGCTGTTCCGACAGAAGCGGGTCATTGGCAAATGAGCGGCTGAACCGCGCGAAATAGGACAGGGAATTCTGGAGCAGCGCGTTGTCCGTCTTAAAGCGCTCGACCGAATGCTCCTCCTCAACCACTTTGCTATCGATCTCATTGAGGATCGGCGCCGCTTCGGGCCAGCCGTCCCCGACCGCCCGCAGATGGCCGATGGATGCGCGCAGAGCATTCACTTCGGCAACGAGCGGATCGTAGGTGCGCAGTATCCCGGCGCGCGCGCTCAGGACATCTCGCTGCAGGGCGGCTTCCTGCATCGCGAGGTGCTGCAACTCGGTCAGCGAGCGGTCGAATTGTTCTGCAGGATCGTTGAACGACCGCAGGGCCATCCAGGTGAGCAGCAGGATCAGCAGCGGCAAGGCGGCGGTCGCTGCGGTGAACCTCATGGACGGGCCTGGGTCAGAAGGTTGCCGCGATACCGTCCGGTGAGCGTCCCCAGGAAAGCGACGATAGCATCGACCTGTGCCTCGGTCAGTGTTTCGTCGAGCTGCGAGGCCGCCATCTTCCGCACGGCGTCATCGAGGGTTGCGGCGCTTCCATCATGGAAATAAGGCGGAGTCACGGCAACGTTGCGCAGGCTGGGCACGCGCAGAATCTCTGGCAACGGCGCGGCGAGCGGGTGAAAGATTCCGTGCCGCTCAAACAAATTGGCGCCAACGTTCACCCCTTGGTGGCACGAGATGCAGCCGAGCGACTTGAACAATTCGTAGCCTGTGCGTTCCTGGCCGGACAGCGCGGCCGAATCCCCTTTCAACCAGCGGTCGAAGCGGCTGTCAGGCGTCAGCAAGGAGCGCTCATATGTCGCGATAGCGTCGAGCATGGCTCCCCGGTCCGGCCTGTGTCCGTATGCCGTAACGAACCGGCTGACCATCTGAGGGTCGGCGTTCAGCTTTCGGACAGCCTCGTCGGCGGTGCTGTTCATGGTTGCCGGGCTTTCCAGCGTTGCCTCCGCCTGCTCCTCCAGCGTCCTGATATTGCCTTCCCAGTTGAGGCGGAAACTCAGTGCAGCATTGAACACCGTGGGTATGTTGAACCGGATGGACGACCCGCCAGGCGCGGTCTTCGGCGACGGTCGGCTGGCGCCGTTCGTTGCGACATCGTGGCAGGAAACGCAGGCGATTGAATTGCTGCGTGAGAGGCGGCGATCTGCGAACAGGGCCTCACCGAGTGCGAGCCTGGCAGGGTCGGCGGCTGGCGGCGAAGGGATCGGGGCGATCGGCTCCTCCAAGGCGGGTGTCTGGCCTTCGGCCGCGGTGTCATCCGCTGGTTGGCCCGCGGAGGCGGTAAGCAGAATCATGCTCCCAAGCCAGATCGATGCCGCGCGAAGGCGCGCCCGGTGCAGTACCGGCCGCCCAAGGCGTGCGTTTGGCGTGATGCGGCTGCCGCGGTCCGCCTTTGCCGGGTCAGAGCGTTTCGACGGGAAGGGTGAAGACATAGCCAACACCCCGTTCGGTTCGAATGATGTTGGGGGCGCTTGAATCCGGCTCCAGCTTGCGTCTTAGCCGAAGGATCTGCACGTCTATGCTGCGGTCAAACACGTCCTCATGCACGCGGGTCGCCTGCAGCAGGTGTTCGCGCGTCAGAGGCCGCTGGGGCGAGTCGAGGAAGGCGCTCAACAGCGCAAATTCGCCTTTCGTCAGCATCACCGGGGCGCCGGAGGGGTCGGTCAGGCGCCTTGTCCGCCGGTCCAGCAGCCAGCCGCCGAACTGGCAGCGGCCCACCCGTGCTTCGCGTTCGGCCGCCACGCGGCCGACCTCCCGCCGCCGTAGGACGGCGCGGATGCGGGCGAGAAGCTCACGCAGACCGAATGGCTTGCTGAGGTAGTCGTCCGCGCCAAGCTCCAGCCCGATCACACGGTCGATCTCATCCCGCCGGTGTCCGGTGATGATGATCACCGGCACATCGGAGCGGGCGCGTATCTCACGCAGCACGTCCAACCCGTCATCGTTGCCGAGGAGCATGTCGAGAATCACGATCCTTGGTTCGCTGATGTCCAGGGCGCGAATGACATCCCGCGCCTGGGTGGCGGCCAGGACGCGCATGTTGTTCTGCTCGAGATAGTTCGCGAGCATTCGCTGCATGGCGAGGTCGTCGTCGACCACCAGGATACGCAGCGGCCGAGCACTCTCCTGATTCTGCCCAGTCATCAGCCTGTCGGGCATGTTCCGCATCCGCCGGCGATCTGTTGCATGTGACAGACCTCCGGTCAACGATACGCTGGTTCGACGAGGTCCCTGGCCTGCGTGCAGGGAGTGTCTGGCTGTCGGTCCTTGCCAACGCAGGTTGCCAGCTCCGCACGGACCCTGCGTACCAGTTCCGGGGTGCCGAGGACACTGCGCGGCTTGAGCAGGTGCCACACTTCGACCATCAGGCGCTGCACTGTCGCGTCCTTCGCCGCAACCCGCGACAGACCTTCCATGAATTGCAACGATTCCTCCAGGTCGTCGGGCCGTCCGCCAATCGTCAGCGGGAAGGCAAGGTCGGGCAACGCCGCCATCATCCATGGCGTCGCGATCAGTTGTGCAGCCTGGATCTGAAACATCCGCCCGAGCCCTGCCAGTGGGTCGCGCTGTGATGCGCGCTGACGGATCAGGTCGCGCAGCAGGACAGCTTCCCGGGCGGCGACAGTCATCCCCTGCGCGTAGGCGGGATTGAACCGGCACACCGCGTCACCGATCGGGATCAGGCCGTCCGGCAGGCCTTCCGCCCGGTCGAAATGCCGCCAGATGCTCGCTGAGAGATTCCAGCGCGCGAGCTTCCCGACGGGTTCGGCATCCCTGACTGCATCATGAATGGTGGGGGTGGTGAGTTGGGTCAGATACGAGAGAACGTCTGGCCATTGACTGGGCGGGCGTTCGTCACGCAGGCCCGCCACCGTCACCGTCCAGCGGCCCCCTTCGATCGCCAACATGACGGCGCGGCGGGTCGAGTTCGGCGCGTCCGGCTCGGTTACGGCCAATTTCCAGTCGGTCGGACCGCCATCGGGGAGATGCAGTACCGCGGTGGTATAGCCGAGGCCCATCTCGATCGCCTCCTGTGGCGGCAATGGGGCTCCGATAGCCTTCAAGACCTCCAGGCTCAGCCGCCCGTGTGCAGACGCGTCGATGACGATATCGGCGTCGATCATGCAGACGTGGCGATCTGCGCCGGTCTCGCACACGACGCCGGCCACACGACGACCGCCTGGCCGGACAGTTATGCGCACGGCGTGTGCATCCTGCCGGATGGCAATGTTCCGGCGCTCGAGCAGCCGTCGCCGGATCGCGAATTCCAGCACGGGACGTGACAGCCCGTACGCGCACAGCCCGAAGTCGCACTGCGGCATCACCCGCCCGTCGGGCAGCTCCTCCAGAACGTCCTGGCCGAATCTCACCGGCACGGCACCCAGGTCGACGAAGTCTCCGATCATGCCGGGAAGCAGTTCCTCGACTGCCTGGAGCCCGCCAACAAGCAACCCGTGGGTATGACGGTCGTGCGGCGTTCCGAAGCGGTGCGCCGGTTGGGCGGGCAGGAGGTCCCGTTCCAGCAGCACCACCTGGTCGAACCAATCGGACAGAGCCGCGGCGGCGGCCAGGCCGGCTATGCCGGCACCGATGACGACGGCGCTGCGTGCGATGTGGCGTGAGCCAGTGGGCGGCACGCCGTGATCATTCAGGTCCCGTCTCATGCCGTTCAGCTCCTTCCCTTGGGGACAGGAGCAGCCTGGGCCTGTCCGGTTACGGTCCAGTGTCGCGTTGGCCGAAGCGTGTTACCGCCGTAACCTGCCACCGCCGCTGTAACCGGGCGGGATGCGTGACAGCCCTGCGCACTGTCCTCCGACTCGGGCCGGCTCGGTGGCCCATCCGATTCTTCGGGCAGTACGAAGCCCGGATACGTGCATTGGGCGTAGGCAGCGAAGGAGGCGATCAGAAGATCTCCAAGCCTGGACAGGATCGGGCGGGGCTTCCGCGCCGAATCGGACACTGGCGGCGGGTTTGCCGCAGCAGGCGTGGGACGTGACGTTCCGGCACCGCCTGCTTCGCATGGACCGGCCAGCAGGTCGGTTCGTGTCTGCTCGTTCTTCCATTCCGTACGCCGCATCGCTCTCTCCCGCGGAAGGTTGACGAGCAGAGACCATGAGCGAAGTGGATTACCGGATTATTCCCGGTCAGGCGCCAGTGATTACAATCGTAGTATCGGGTTCTGGTCGCGCCGCGGGTTGTTTGTTTCTCACATTGATACTTCAATGCAATATCTTAGTCGAGCCAATACAGGCTGCGCGGATGGTTGTACAGAACTATCCGTCGGTGCTCGTTCGACGGCCTCACCTTCAGCGCCGTTTCGGGATTCGAAATTCCGGCGCGGATAGTCGGTCGCGAACCTAATCCTGCCCCAGCCGACCTGGGGACAGAACCGCGGCAACGTCATCGGAATTCTCCAGTTCGTCCATCGGTTGCGTGGTGAACCACATCTGTGACCGAACCTGGATAGTCGGTTGAAAACAGCAGGAAGCGATCGGTTCCAATCTGCTCCATCGTACGGCAATGTGTCGGGACGCGCCGGCGCGTCCGCGGCTGCGGCGTGAAGCGCATATGGTCGCGGATTATCTCGGAGGGGCGCAGTCAACCCAAGGAGATCTGAGATCTGATCCATCGACGACGAGAACTGGATGGTTCATGTCTCCCGTTACTCGCAGCGCGGTACTCGGCACACGCGGAAGACATTGCAGGGCTGTTCTCGGTCTTTCCTGTTG
Organism: Rhodopila sp.; assembly: GCA_035640755.1. Taxonomy (GTDB): domain Bacteria; phylum Pseudomonadota; class Alphaproteobacteria; order Acetobacterales; family Acetobacteraceae; genus Rhodopila. The sequence continues at coordinate 4,441 of DASQVN010000108.1, read as the reverse complement.
CGCCAGGAGCATGGGTTGACTCGAATTCTGCCAAGTGATAATATGTCCGATTAAATTACTTGCTGGCTGGACTGCTGATCCAGCGATCCAACAGCAATAGCTGAGGCAAGGTTCAGATGTCTCTCCTGAATGGGTGCAGGATCGCCAAGGCCAATTGCATCGACCAGCCGCAGATCCGCTGTCTGATGCTTGCCATCATCCTGCTCGTCGGCGCGGGGGCAAAGGCGTCGTTGGCCCGCGGAGCAGATGACATCGATCAGCTATCGGAGCAGACGAAGATGCCGGCTGCTCTGAGATACCAGCACGGGTACTCCGACTTCACTGATCCGCTGGGCCGGTTTCTTGATCTTCTCGCTGCCGGTGCGTTTGAGGACGCCAAGTTGCTCAAGCCCGAAGCGTGCTCGACATGGCTTGCCACGCGGGATGCCTCACCGTTCACAGGCAAGGTTCAAATCTGGGATACTCAAGTTGACCTTGACAGGCTCTGCCGATCTCAGTGAGCGTCACGCCGCAGATCTTCGCTGATCTGGTCTATCGTCCGCGCGCGTCATCATCCAGGCGAAGGATCTCCACAATCGGGGGCGATAGCAGGATTTCGCTAAATGCGTGCATCCAGCTCGACGTATCCTCGCTGGAACTGATCCCACGATGGCGGAACTGATCCAGTTGATCGAGGCTATTTAACTCAATCTCGAACTGCAGCGCGGTACCGTCGTGCGCTCGCGTGAGCGGGACCAGCAACCTCGCGGACAGGCCTTTTTCACGCGCCGCCTCGACCTCCTGGCGAATGAACGTCATTCCCCTCTGGCGATTGGTCGGCAGCAGGTCGTAGGAGAAACGGGCTATGTACATGTTGCCTCCTCTTGGTTCCTGAGCACATCACCAGAAACTCCGAGGTACGCGACCCGTTCCTTTGAAAGGCGACCGCCACTACTTTCCCGCTGTTGGGGTGGACGGCCCCACGGCATCGCGTGCCACAGTTGGGTTGTCATTCTCAACGAAGGACCGTCCTGATGAGGTATAAACGCGTTGCGATCGACATCTCCAAGCACGTCTTCACGCTGCATGGCGTGGATGAGCAGGAACAGCCCATCCTGCGCCGCAACCTCAAGCGCGCGGAGATGGAAGCCTTCTTCAGCAAGCTCGCCCCCACCGAGGTGGTGATGCAAGCCTGCGGCGGGAGCCCGCTGGGCTGACGCGGCCCGCTCCCGCCTCGACGGCTCTCAGAGAGCGCGGAGAAGCGCGCTTGCAGCATTGATATCGGCCGTATCGAACCCTTCGATGAAGCGGTCATAGACCCGCTGAAGGAATACCTTCGCATCTGCGGAACGGCCTTGAACCCGTAGCAGCCGCGCGAGGCTCGTGGCGGCACGCAGTTCCCAGGATAGAGCACCCTGCCGGTGCGCCCAGTCAAATGCCTGCCGGAAGTGATCCTCGGACGTCGCAGCGGCTCCAGGCGCGCCTTGCAACAGAAGAAGCTCGCCCTTTATGCGCAGCAATTCGGCAAACAGCCACCGTTCTTCGGTGTGCTCGGATTGCTTGATCGCATCTTCAATCACGTCGAGCCCCTCTGCGGGACGTCCGACATCGCCCAGCGTCGCCGCCAAGATTCCCAGGAACATGACATGGCCGAAGGCAAGCCGCGCTTCGCCGAGTTCGTATATGCCGCTGCGAAGCAGCTCCAATCCGGTGGCGACGTCGCCGCGCTTGGTGACGAGCACTGCCTGGTAACATTGGCCCCAGGCTCGCCAGACTGCCAGCCCATGCTTCTGCGAACAGTCGAGCAGCATTTCTGCGAATTGTTGCGCGCCAGTCAGATCATCGGCCAACAGAGCGATCGGACACGCCGCGTGCGCCAAAGAGAAACACAACGAGATCGGGTGACTGGTCGTCAGCGCTTGTTTGATGCTGCTGTCCGCGGTTGACCTTGCCTTATCTGGAAATCCCTGCAGCCAAAGTATCCGCGCGAGCGACACCCGCGCGGTCAGCAGGGGATCGAGCTGGAAGCGAATGACTTGTGACCGGCTATCCGACGTAGTGTAATTAGCAACCACTCGTTCGATGGAGTTTCCGGCACTGAATTGGTCACCCAGCAAGTGTTGCGAGGTGCCGATCATTCGTTCCCCGATCAGTCGGTCATTCGTATCGGACTGGCTTGCCGCCAGCGCGTAGAACCTTTGCGCGTATGCCAACGCAACACGATGGCTACGGCCGGCGCTGTGAAAGACCCAAAGACTGCGAAGCGAGCGCAACTGGTATTCCGAGTCGCCGAGGCTCTCGGCAATCTCAAGCGTCCTCGCCCAGGCCGCGCCGAACTCAGAGAGGCTGGGACCCCTGTTATATTCGAACGAGGCGCCGAACGCGGCGTGAAGCTTCATCTCGTGGCGTGGGTCCGGGGCGGCTGCCTTCAGGGCGGCGAGGGCCTGCTCGACCCGATCGTGACACTCCACCATCAGCGACAAATTCATCCAAAGCGGCACCGCAGCGGCAACCAGCGGAACGGCGATAGAGACATCGCCCGTTGGTGAAAAGGCCCAGTCGAGTGCTGCGCGCAGGTTGTCGGTCCTCCACAAGTACTCGGCCAGCCATTCCCCTGTTGGATGCAGCTGGGTTTCGGTTTCAGCTTGCTCCAACAGGTCGCGGAAATATTCAGCGTGGCGGCGCGACATCTGTTCGCGCTCGCCGCTTTCGGCAAGCCGATCGAGCGCGTAGGCTCGCATCGTGTCGAGCAAACGATAGCGTGCGATGGTGGTATCGACCTCCGCGGCAACAAGCGATTTCGCGATCAGATTGGCAAGATGATCGACCACGGCCGACGGCGAGATCTCTGGACTCGATACGACCGCACCAGCCGCCTCCAGGGTGAAGGCGCCGGCGAAGACCGCCAGGCGACGCAGGACGACGCGTTCGGAGTCGGCCAGCAACTCGTAGCTCCAGTCGAGCGTCGCTCGCAGGGTCTGGTGCCGCGGCAAGGCCGTTCGCCGGCCAGCGGTCAGCAGTCCGAAGCGATCATCGAGCCGGGCGGCGAGTTCGTCGATGCCGAGTGTGGCGGCGCGCGCCGCCGCCAGCTCGATCGCCAGTGGAATGCCGTCGAGCCGCCGACAGATCGCTGCAAGCATCGCAAGGCGCCGATCAGGCGCGAAGTGCGGCTCAGCCGCCCGCGTCCTGTGGAGGAACAGCCGAACGGCGCCGTATGCCAGAGGATCGCCTGCATCCTCGACAGCTTCCGCCGGCACGGCAAGCGGCGGCACCGGATAGACCCACTCTCCCTCCGCCTTCAGCGGCTCCCGGCTCGTTGCGATGACACGCACCGCTGGGCTGGTGCGCAACAGCACCTCGGCCATGATCGCCGCGGCGCCGACCACATGCTCGCAATTGTCGAGTACAAGCAGCAGCTCTTTCCCGTTCAGCGCATCCACTACGCGATCGGGTGAGGCCGCACCGCCAGAGAGCTCGAGCCCGACCGCGGAGGCAACCGCACTCGGAACGAGGCCAGCGTCGGCGAGCGGCGCCAACTCGGCGAGCCAGACCCCATCGGCAAATTGCGGTAACAGCTGGCGCGCAACGGCGAGCGCCAGGCGTGTTTTGCCGATCCCACCTGCGCCGGTCAGGGTAACGAGCCGGCGTCTGGCGGCAAGATCCACGATTTCGTGCAACTCCTGGTCCCGGCCGATCAGCTCGGATACCAGCTCCGGCAGATTGGTCGGCGGCAGGACTGCTTCGCGCTCCGACGCTGCCAGATCCGCGCTGCCGCGCCCGTCCGGAGCCGCCGCCGGAATGCGCACCTCACCGGTGAACTGGTAACCGCGTCCCGAGATCGTGCGGATCAACTCGCGCTCCGCCCCGAAGGCGGTGCGCAGAGCCGAGATCTGGGATTGCAGATTGTTCTCCTCGACAACCCGGTTTGGCCACACCCGGGCCATCAGCGCGTCCTTGCTGAGGACGGCGCCGCGCGCCTCGATCAGCGCCATCAGCACGTCGAAGGCGCGGCCGCCGAGCTTGAGTGGTTGACCGTCGGCGAGCAGTTCACGGCGGTGCGGCACCAGCCGGAAGCGGCCGAACGCGATGCTCGCCGCTGATTCGGAAACGGGATCCGTCAGGCCGCCATTATTGTCAATCAGAACCGGCACGTCTGCGATCGAGCAGCGGATGCGGACTTGTCCGGTGTCGGTCACGGCACCAACGAAAGTCATGCTACCTCCCGCTCGACTGGCTTGACCCGAGGGCGGTGTGGATACACGCCAGCATCTCGTCCTCATTGAATGGCTTACTCAGATAGCAAGCCACACCAGCCTTCACCGCGCGCTTCCGATCCCGCTCGTTCGGAAACGCGGTGATCAGAATGGTTGGGATGCGGTGGCGTGAGCTTGCGAGATGATTGTGCAGTTCCAACCCGGTCATGCCGGGCATGCGCATGTCCGCGATCAGGCAGCACGTGTCG